>JASHUG010000120.1 GCA_030040155.1 Streptosporangiaceae bacterium
TTTGCCGAAGTCGTGCCCGAGCAGCCGGTGCTGCAGCTGGTCACGGGCATGGGGCAGACCGGGGACTACCTCGCCCGCAGCGCGGTCAACAAGATCGCGTTCACGGGATCCGCGGCGACGGCCAAGAAAGTGATGGCGGCCTGCGCGACCAACCTCACGCCGCTCGTGGCCGAGTGCGGCGGCAAGGACGCGTTCATCGTCGGGGCCGACGCCGACCTGGATGCCGCCGCCGACGCCTGCGCCTGGGGCGCGCTGTCGAACGCCGGGCAGACATGCGTCGGCGTGGAGCGGGTGTACGTGGCCCAGGGCGTTTACCACACGTTCCTGGAAAAGCTGACCGACCGGGTGACCAGGATCAGGCCGGGTGAGGACCGGGAGGCCGACTACGGCCCGATGACGCTGCCTGGCCAGGCCGAGGTCATCGAGAAGCACATTGCCGACGCGCTAGCGCGGGGCGGGCGGCCGGTCGTCGGCGGCATCGCCAGCATCCGGCGGCCCTACGTCGGGCCGGTGATCCTTGCCGACGTGCCCGAGGAGAGCAAGGCCGTCACCGACGAGACCTTCGGCCCGACGATCACCATAGCCAAGGTGGCCGACCTGGCCGAGGGCGTTGAGCGGGCGAACGCCAGCCGCTACGGTCTCGGCGGCACCGTGTTCGCTAAGAACCGGAAGGCAGCCATGGCGGCCGCGAGATCGCTGCGCAGCGGCATGACCGCGGTCAACTCGGTCATCTCGTTCGCCGCCGTCCCGTCGCTGCCGTTTGGCGGCTCCGGCGACTCCGGTTTCGGCCGGATCCACGGTGCAGACGGGCTGCGCGAGTTCGCCCGGCCCAAGGCCATCACGCGTCAGCGGATGAAGCCACCGGTCAACCTGACGTCGTTCACGCGGACAGACGCCGACCTGAGGAAGATCCTTAACCTCGCCAGGGTGCTGCATGGCAAGCGGTACAAGTAAGCGGCGGACACGCCTCGTTCCCGTCCGATAGCGAGAGTGCGGAAGTCAGGCCGTAGCAGCGAGCGCCATGTCGGCCGGGTCGATGGCGGCGAGCGGGGCCCGGCCCTGGATCAGGTCGGCTGCCCGCTCGGCGATGGCAATCGTTGGCGCGTTCGTGTCGCCCCGCGGGGCCGTCGGCATGACCGACGCGTCCACGATGCGCAGCCCGCGAACGCCGCGGACCCGCAGTTCGGTGTCGACAACGCTGGCCAGCTTGCTGGCGGCCAGGCGTGAGTCGCCGCCCATCGCGCACGTGCCGACCGGGTGGTATCCCGTGCTCAGGTTGCTTCGCACCCATTCGCGCAGGTCGCTGTCGGTGCGAACGCTCCCGCCAGGGGCAAGTTCGGACTTGATCGCCTTGCGCAGCGGCCGTGCCCCGGCGAACTGGCGGGCCATCGCGACGCCAGCGACCAGCGGATCGATGTCACGGCTGTCGGACAGGTAGGCCGGGTCGATGGCGGGTTTGTGGCGCGGGTCGTTGCTTCGGAGCCGGACCCGGCCGCGACTGCCGGCCGCGACGAGCGTGACCAGCACCGAGAGCGCGCGGCTGGCCGGGTCGGCGAGCCCGTCGTTCACGTAAGGGACGGGCAGCACGTGCCATTGGATATCGGGCGCCGGCAGCGCCGGGTCGGTGCGGGCAAACCCTCCGGCTTCGACGATGTTGGTCGTCATCGGGCCGGTGTGGGTCATCTGCCAGCGGGCCAGGTTGCGGGCGCCGGTCATTTCCCACAGCGCGCGCGACCTGGGCGCGCTCCACATCGTTGGCACGATCGGGTGATCGGACAGGTTGCCGCCTACACCAGGGTTGTCGGCCGCCACCTCGATGCCGTGCTCGATCAGGTGTGCGGCGGGCCCGATGCCAGACAGCATCAGAAGCTGAGGGCTGCCAATCACCCCGGCCGACAAGATGACCTCGGACTCGGCCGTGGCTACCTCCTCGACGCCGCGCCGTAGGTAGCGAACCCCCGTGGCCTGCCCATCGTCGATGATCAAGCCCGTGACCAGGGCGTCTGTCTGCACCGTCAGGTTGGCGCGGCCGTCCGCCGGACGCAGGTAGGCATCGGCCGCCGACCACCGGCGACCGCCCTGCTGCGTGACCTGGTAGAAGCCCACGCCGTCCTGGTGCGGGCCGTTGAAGTCATCGTTGGCCTGCAGGCCGCAACTCCGGGCGGCGGCCACGAATGCGGCGGTGAGGTCGCTCTTGTACCGGAGGTCCTGGACGCTGAGCGGGCCCGACGCGCCGTGGTAGGCCGACGATCCCCTCGAGTTGGTCTCCGCGCGGAGGAAGTACGGCAGCAGGTCGGTGTAGCCCCAGCCCTCGCAGCCGTAGTCGTCGCGCCAGGTGTCGTAGTCGTACCTGCTGCCGCGTATGTAGATCATCGCATCGATCGATGACGACCCGCCGAGTACCCGTCCCCGCGGCCAGTACACCGACCTGCCCCCCGCCCGGTCCTGCGGCGCCGTCTGGTAGTTCCAGTCGTAGGAACTCTTGAACAGCAGGTTCGCCATCGCCGGGACGTGGATCTCGGCGGCCTCGTCGGGCGGCCCGGCTTCAAGCAGCAGCACCCGGGATTCCGGGTTCTCGCTCAGCCGCGAGGCCAGCACGCAGCCGGCGCTGCCGGCGCCAACGATGATGTAGTCGTACATGGCCAAACCCTTCCGACTCGGCCAGGAAAACCGAGGAATACCCTACTAAAGCCGCATGATCGTCCCGGAGACCGAGCCGCCAGATCCTGGCCTGGCGGACGCCGCCGAGGGCTGCAATCCGGCCAGGAAAGGCTATCGGGGGCCAAGACGATGCCCTGACAATGTCGGCCTCGATGCGAGAACTGCTACAAAGTCAGTCTCGGCGCCAGTTCGGCAGGGTCAGGGGCGCATCCTAGCCATGGCCGGTCAGGGCTCACACATAAGTGCGCTCCCGGCCCGAAGGCCGGGAGCGCACTTCCCCCCACCCTTGCGGCCGGCCCAAATTCCGGCGGGCCCCCGAGAACCGCCGGAACTAACAGGCAGGGCCGCGAGCCGCTGAGCGGCTCACTCCGGCGCCGTTACGGCCCGGAGCTTTCCGTGACCAAAAATGCCCGCAACAACCTGGCTGGGCGATCACGACTCCTATCACGCTTAGTATCTACACGATGCCACATCGTGATGGCCTTGTGAATACCCCAGGTCAGCGGTGCTACACACCGGAGATCAGTCAAAACTGCAGCGGTTCGTCACTGGTCGGCCACCGCTTCACCGTAAATTTCGGTCAAGTTCATGCTGGATCAGTGAGGAGTCGGACTTGCCCGGTTTTTCCGGCCGCAATCCCACGCAGATGCCCGGACCGCCAGGGCTGCCCTGGTAGCCACCGCCTCGACGGCCCGGCTGTCGGGCAATCTGCCGGACAGCCGGTACCGTAGGGCCATGCCGGCAGATCGCGATACTCCCGTCGTACTCTCACGGATCTACACCAAGACCGGCGATGACGGAACGACAGCGCTCGGCGACATGAGCCGCGCACGCAAGACAGATCCGCGGCTGGCCGCGTACGCGGACACCGACGAGGCCAACTGCGCGATCGGCGTCGCGATCACGATGGGCCAACTTCCCGAAGACATCAGCCAGGCGCTCCTGAAGGTCCAGAACGAGCTGTTCGACGTGGGAGCGGACCTCTGCAATCCCGTGACGCCGGACCCTGCCTATCCCCCGCTACGGGTCGACGAGAGCTACATCAGCAGGCTTGAGCAGGCATGTGACCTCTTCAACGAGGGCCTTCCCGTGCTGCGCAGCTTCGTGCTGCCAGGCGGGAGCCCGGCCTCGGCCCTGTTGCACGTGGCCAGGACGGTCGTCCGGCGGGCCGAGCGCAGCACCTGGGCGGCTATCGAGATCCATGGCGACACCATGAACCCGCTCACCGCCAAGTACCTGAACCGGCTGTCCGAC
>JASHUG010000121.1 GCA_030040155.1 Streptosporangiaceae bacterium
GGCGGTACGGATGTCGGCCGGCTGCAGTCCTGACTGCCTCCATAGCTGGCGCGCGACCACTCCCATCTCCGGCAGGCCGGTCATGTCGTCGCGGTAGTAGCTGGTCATCGTGTACTGGTTGGGTCCGCTGCCCTGCGCCGCCGCGTCTATCACCACCGGCGGTTGGGCCAGGGAACGAGCCCGGTCCGCGCTGGTCACCACCACCGCCACCGCGCCGTCCGTCTCCTGGCAGCAGTCGAGCAGTCGCAGCGGCTCGCAGATCCACCGCGACTCCTGGTGCTCGGCCAGCGTGATCGGGCGCTGGTAGAACCAGGCCGCCGGGTTGGTCGCGGCGTGCTTGCGGTCGGCGACCGCCACTGCGCCGAAGTCCGCGCTGGTAGCGCCGTAGACGTGCATGTACCGGCGGGCGGCCAGCGCGACTGTCGCCGCCGGAGTGGCCAGTCCCATCGGGTAATGCCACCCGGCGTCGATGCTGGCCGAGGTAGCGCCTTGCACCGCGCCGACAGCGACCTGCCCGAACCGTCGGCCCGAGCGCTCGTTGAGCGACCGGTAGCAGACGACTACGTCCGCAGCACCGGCCGCGACGGCCAGCACCGCCTGGTGCACAGTCGCGCATGCGGCCCCGCCGCCGTAGCCGATCTGGCTGAAAAATGTCAGCTCGCCCGCACCGAGCTCGCGGGCGACCGCCACTTCGGCGCTTGAGTCCATCGTGAACGTGCACAGGCCGTCGATCTCGGCCGCGGTCAGCCCGGCGTCGTCCAGCGCGGCGCGGATCGCCTCGACGGCGAGCTTCAGCTCGCTGCGCCGGGAGTCCTTAGAGAACTCGGTGGCCCCGATCCCGGCGATGGCGGCAACGCCAGAGATCATGACTCCCTCGCAGCGGTGGTGATCCGCACGGTGCCGGTCACGTGATTGCCGAGACTGCACGCGCCGGTGATCACGATGACCTGCTCGTCGTGCTCGCCTCCGGTGACGTTCTCGGTGACTTGCCCCGAAAAGGTCAGCGTGTCGCCGGCGTAGCAGGGCGCGCCGAGCCGGATGGAGATGGACCGCACGATCGCCTCCGGGCCCGCCCAGTCAGTGACATACCGCTGGACCAGGCCGGTCGTGGAGAGGATGTTAAGGAAAATGTCCTTGCTGCCGCCCCGCACCGCGAAGTCGCGATCGTGGTGCACCGGGTAGAAATCCCTGGTCGCGGTCGCGGTGGAGACGATCAGGGTCGGTGTCACGTCGAGGACTAGTTCCGGCAGCGACCCCGGCCTCACGCGGGTGTCCTCGCGCCAGCCTGGCAGCACCAGCTCGTCGTCGATCCGCGTGAAGTCCACCCGGACCGGCAACCCGATGCTGACCTGATCGGGGCTGACGCCGTGCAGTTCGCCGAGGATCCGGACGCCTTCGGTCAGCTCCACCAGCGCGATCACGAACGGCAGCTGCTTGCCAGGCACCGGGGGGTGGCGGTGCACGACGTAGCTGTAGACCGAGCCGGTTCCGGCTGCGACCTGGTAGTCCTGCTGCTCGGTGGCCCCGCAATCCAGGCAGGCGGGACCGGGCGGATGGCGCAGCGCCCCGCAGCTGCCGCACCGCTGGATGCGCAGCTCCCCGATGGCGGTGCCGGCCCAGAAGAACTCCGTGTCCGGAGAGTGCGGGGGGCGCATCACCGACCCGGGATCTGGGGCAAGCCGCGGATCCTGGTCCGGTCCTGGCGAAGGGAGACCACTACCCGCCGTAACCCCCAGCTCTGGGCGGAACTTCAGTACCCGCCAGTCCATCGAGGCCACCGGCTCGTCACCTGAGTACCAGGTGTTCCTGGTCGTAACGAACCAGCCCGGGCCGAGCGCCGTCTGCTTAGGGCCAGTCACATCGACCAGCGCGGCGCGCAGCGCGAGCACCTCGCCATGCCGCAAGTACCGGAGGTAGGTCTGCTCGCAGTTGGTGGCCACCACCGACGTAAACCCGGCGTGGTCGAGCACGGTCATCATCTCGCCGAGCGGGTCGGGCGCCCGTCCGCCATCGTTCGGTTCGGAGCCGAGGCCCGGCATCGTCCAGACCTGGATCATCGCCGGGGGAGCGACCGGCTGACCGTGCACGGAGCGCGCCGCGAACTCCGGATCGGCGTACAGCGGGTTCGTGTCGCCGATGGCGTCCGTCCAGTTCCTGATTGCCGGCATGTTCACCGGGTCCCTGGCGTACCGTGGGCTGCTCTCCCCGGCCCCGGCTACCCGCCGCGCGGCGTCCCTGATAGTGTCCTCGGCGCTCATCGGGGAACTCGCGGCAGCCGAAGCCCCGCCATCGCGATCAGTTCGCGCTGCACCTCGTTGACTCCTCCGCCGAAGGTCATCACCGTGTTGCGCTTGGTCTGGACGTCGAGCCAGCGGGCCAGCTCGGCCGTCTGCTCGTCGGCCAGGTCGCCATGCCGCCGGACGACCTCCGCGAGCTCAGCGCCCAGTTGCTGGACCTGCTCTGAGCCGAACACCTTGGTCGCCGAGGCGTCCGCCACGTCAACCGTGTCGGTAACCGCGACCTGCCAGTTCAATAGCTCGTTGACCCGCTCGGCGGCGCTCGCCCTGGCCAGCGCGCGCCGGACGTCGGGCTGCTCAATCAGCGGTCGCCCGTCCGGCCCCGCCTGACGCGCCGCCCAGGAGCGCACCTGCGCATACAGCACGCCTATCCGGCCGGCAGGTCCGAGCATCACGCGCTCGTGGTTCAGTTGCGCGGTGATCAGCTGCCAGCCGGCGTTCTCCTCGCCGACTCGCATCGAGACGGGAACGCGCACGTCCGTGTAATAGGTCGCATTGACATGGTGCGCGCCATCGTGGGTGATGATGGGCGTCCACGAGTAGCCGGGGTCGGACGTGTCGACGATCAGGATCGACAGGCCCTTGTGCTTGGGTGCATCCGGGTCGGTGCGGCACGCGAGCCAGACGTAATCCGCGTCGTGCCCGCCGGTAGTGAAGATCTTCTGCCCGTTGACGACATAGGTGTCGCCGTCGCGGACGGCCCTCGTCGTCAGCGACGCGAGATCGGTCCCGGCGCTTGGCTCGGTGTAGCCGATCGCGAAGTGAACCTGGCCAGCCAGGATCTTAGGCAGGAAGAAGTCCTTCTGCTCCCGGCTGCCGCGCGCCATTAGCGTCGGCCCCACGGTCTGGAGCGTCACGGCCGGCAGCGGCACGTCCGCACGCGCCGCCTCGTTGACGAAGATCTGCTGCTCAACCTGGCCGAAGCCGCGGCCGCCGTACTCGAGTGGCCAGCCGACGCCGAGCCAGCGGTCGGCCCCCATCCTCCGGACGACCTCCCGGTAGACGGTGCCGTGCCGCTCTGTCAGCATGTGCTCGCGCTCGCGCGGGGAAATCAGCCCCCGGAAGTACGCGCGGAGCTCGGCTTGCAGCGCGCGCTGGGAGTCGCTGAGGTCCAAGAACATCGTTAGCATCCCTCCCGCGCGCCAAGCAGGTCGAGCCGGTAGCTCGCGCCGCCGACCTGGCTGACCAGGTCGGTGATGAGCGCGCTGTACCTGGGCAGTGGATAGGTGACGTCCATGCCGATTCCGCCATGCAGGTGGTGGCAGGTCCGCAGCGCGATCGGAGCGTGTTCAGCGAGCCAGTAGCCAGCGACGTCGACGTCGTTGCTGGCGTCTAGGCCCGCGCTCAGCCGCCAGCACGCCGACAGCGTGGCCAGGTGCAGGATCCGCGCGGTGACGTAGACGTCCGCAATCTGCTGCGCGACCGCCTGGAACGTCGCCAGCGGCCGCCCGAACTGCTCGCGGGTGCGGATGTAGGTGGTCGTCAAGTCCAGTGCCGCGGCAAGCGCGCCGTCCGCTACGCAGCAGGCACCGGCGACGGCGAGCCTGCTCAGCTCGGCTACTGAATCCCCGGCCAGGACGTGCACGACCTCGGCCTGCTCCAGCCGGAGTGTGTACTCAGGCAGGCCGGACGAGCTGTGGGTGCGCTGGTACGAGACGCCCTTCGCATCGGGCTCCACGACGACAACCGCCGCCTCGTCGCCGGCCACTCGCGCTGGCACCAGGATCCACCGCGCGGCGGCGGCGTACGGAACGCCGAGCTTAACGCCGGTGACGGTGCCGGCGTCGGCGCTCGCGGACAACTCCGCCGTGGTGGATGGCATCTGCGGCATCGGCTCGGACTGCTCCCGGATGGCCGCGGTCAAGATGGTCTCTCCGGTCGCGACTCCGGCCAGCAGGTGCCGCTGGACGTCCTGCGGGGCGCAACGAGTCACTGGCAGCACGCCAAGAGCGAGAGTGGCCAGTGCCGGAACCCTCGCCGCGTGCCGGCCGACCTCGGTGAGCAAGGCGGCGACTTCGGCGACGCCGAGACCGTCGCCGTCGATCGACGCCGGCAGCGCGAGTGCGAGCAGGCCGGCCTGCCCCAGTTCCTTCCAGGTGGCCGAGTCCAGATCCGGTGGCGACTGCTGCGGGCCCGGCTCTGCGTTCGACGGCACCACGGCCGGGGCGTCGCGGCCGGCGGTGCCGAGTACCTGCGCGGCGAGACGGGAGACCTCAAGTTCGGCCTCGCCAAGGGTGAAGTCCATCTAGCGCGCCTCCTCCCCGGGCCGGCCGAGCAACCGCTGGCGCCAAGCCGCTGGCGGACGACTGGATCACCGGACTTGCCCTCCTCCTCGTCTGGCAGTGAAAATTAGAACACGTTATACCTGTAGTGAGCCAGGCCCTCCTGGCCAGGGCGGTGACTGCCGCGTTGCTAGGCTGGCCGGGCAGAAACCCGACCGAGCCGGCGACGCTCGCCGGAACAAGCGGCAGCCGCCGTGGCGCTGGTCGTGGGGGGACGTCCTGGTGAGGATGAAAGGCCGCCATGGCAACGCCGAGAACGCGTACGAACGGGTCAGCGGACGCCGCTGCGCCCGCTCCGGCTGAAGCAGATCTCGGCTCGGCGGCCCAGCGCGAGCGGCGCAAGCGAATCCTGGACGCGACGCTCGCGCTTGCCTCCAAGGGCGGTTATGAGGCGGTGCAGATGCGTGCCGTCGCTGAACGCGCCGATGTCGCCCTTGGCACGCTATACCGGTATTTTCCATCGAAGATCCACCTGCTGGTGTCGGCACTGGCCAGGGAGTTCGAGCGCACGGAGGAGAAGCTCGACCGCTCGCCGATCCCGGGTGACACCGCTTACGAGCGGATGCTGTTCGTCTTGGGCAAGATCACCAGGTCTATGCAACGCGAGCCGCTGCTGATCGAGGCGATGACCCGCGCGTTCATGTTCGCCGATCCGAGCGCCGCCAGCGAGGTCAACACCGTTGCGCGGATCATGGAGGAAATGCTCACCAAGGCGATGCACGAAGGCGAGCCGACCGCCGACGAACGAGCCGTTGCCCGGGTGATCGGAGATGTCTGGATGTCGAACCTGGTCGCCTGGGTGACGCGGCGTGCTTCGGCTAACGACGTGGCCAATCACCTGGAGGTCGCCGCCCGGCTACTACTGCGATGACGCAGCAGACTGTGGTGACGAAGCCCACGGGCCTGCGCGGGCTGCTGCATCCCGCGTATCGCCCGGCGGCGCCGAGCGGCCCCGAATCAGGCCAGTCCTGGAAGCCGCGGTGGTCGGTACCCGCAGCCCTCCGCGCGGTACGCGCGACCGTTGTCGTTCCTGGCCTGTTCGCTGTGACCTTCAAGGGCCTCCACGACCCGCAGATGGCCACTTTCGCCGTCTTCGGGGCCTTCGGCACCCTAGTACTGACCACATTCGGCGGGTCCCGGTGGGACAAGCTCATCGCGCACTGCGGGCTGGCGGTGGCCGGCAGCGTGGCGTTGATACTCGGCACCGTGGGCAGCGGCTCGGCCTGGGAAGCCGCTCTCGTCACCATTCCGGTGACGTTTGCGATTTATTTCGCCGGCGTGGCCGGACCGAACGCGGCCGCGGGCGTGACCGCGACGCTGCTTGCCTTTATTCTCCCGATCGCGTCGGGCGGCGGCGCGAGCGAGATTCCATCGCGCCTGGCGGGCTGGTGGCTAGCCTCGGTCCTTGGCACGGCCGCCGTGCTTGCCCTCTCACCCCGGCCTGCCGGAGACCGGCTGCGCGCGGCTGCCGCAGCCCTGGCCGGTGCGCTCGGAACGCAGCTACAGGTGGCCGTAGCCGGCAGCGCCACGGCCGGGGACATCGACGCCACAGTGGTCGCCAAGCGCAACCTGCTGAACGTGTTCGACGCGACGCCGTACCGGCCGATCGGCCTGGCCACCGCCGACCAGGGCCTAGCCAGCCTGGTCAGCCTGCTCGAGTGGTGCTCGTCGCTGGCCATCGATGCAATGGACGGCCACCCGGACCTCAGCCACTACGCCCCGGAGGACAAGCAGTTGCTGGCGGAGTCGGCGACGGCACTGCGCTCGATCGGCGGGCTGCTTGCCGGGGGCGATGAGTCGCCCAGCATGGAGCGGATCTGGAAGGCCAGGCAGGTCAGCGCGGCGCACCTGCGAACTTTGGCCGGAGACCACGCGGTCACCCGGGCGACGGCCGACAATACGTTCTTCGCTCAGACCATTGGCGTGTGCGCGTCGGCGGCTACGGCCGACGCGCTGATAGCCACCCGGCGGCTCGGCCCCGACGCGGTCGATGCGCAGCGGCATAGGTGGCTGTCCGTGGAACTCGCCCGACCCGAGGACCTCCCAGCCGCCGAGCCGAATGCGGTCGGGATCCGGCGCCCGCTTCGCATCTTGCCCCTCGGGCTGGGCCGCACCATCGCCGCAAACGCGAGCATGCGGTCGGTCTGGTTCCGCAATAGTGCCCGGGGGGCGGCTGCCCTGGCCGTCGCGGTAGCCGTAGCCAAGGTAACCGGAGTCCAGCACGCGTTCTGGGTCGTGCTCGGCACGCTCTCGGTGCTGCGCACCAGCGCCAGCGCCACCGGAACGACGGCGATGCGAGCCCTTACCGGGACCGTGCTCGGCTTCATCGTCGGCGCGGCACTGCTGGTTGGCATCGGGACGGGCCCGATCGCCCTCTGGATCGCGCTGCCGGTCGCCGTCCTCGTTGCCAGCTACTCGCCGGGAACCATGCCGTTCACGATCGGCCAGGCAGCCTTCACGATCATGGTTGTCGTCCTCTTCAACATCCTCGCTCCGGCCGGCTGGAAGGTCGGCCTGCTCAGAGTCGAGGACGTCGCCCTCGGCGTCGCGGTCAGCGTCGTCGTGGGTGCTCTGTTCTGGCCGCGCGGCGCGGCCGCGGTCTTCGCCGACAACCTTGCCGACGCGTTGCGGGCCGGCGCTGCTTACCTGGTCGAGGCGACCAGGTGGGTCCTCGGCCTGCCAGTGCCGGATCCTGGCGAGGGCGCCCAGGCGATCGCGACCGGCATCCGGCTGGACGACGCGGTGCGGGGCTTCCTCACCGAGCAAGGCTCGAAACGTCTCGACAAGCAGGACCTGCGGACGCTGGCGATGTCGACGCTCCGGCTCCGGCTGACGGCGCACTCAGTGGCCAGCCTGCCCGGCCTGGAGGCCGCCAGCGGTCACGTCACCGAGTACCCGATGCGCGCCGAGGTCCGTGACGCGCTGGCAAGCGAAGCGGTGACGGTGGCCGACTTCTATATCCGGATCGCCGGTCTAGTGGACAAGCCTGGCCGTGCCGGCGGATCGCCCGCACCGATCGAGGTGCCGGCCGTGGCGTACGAGCGCCTGGCCGACCCGGCTACCGCCGGTCCTGCGCCTTTCCACCCGGAGGCTGTCTGGGTCCGCGATCACCTGATTGAGCTGGGATCGCACTCGGCTGCTCTGCTTGAGCCTGCCCTGCGCCTGGCCGCGCTGCGCCGTACTCCCTGGTGGCGCTAGCGCGCCATCGCCCGCGTCACCGGCGCCTGTGCGTGCCGACGCGAGCACTGTGTGAGATCGATCCGGTAAGCGCAGCGAAGATGATCGCGATGCTGCTTATAACGTTTTAGTAGCGCTCACTCAGACTTAAGGGTCAAGTCCCGGTTGGTCAGTACTGTGCCAAGTTTAGGAGCCGCTCTCCGGCATGGGCAGCGCGCGCTCTCGGGGAATGGACATAGGCATTAAAACCGGAGGAATCGCACTTGAACTCAGCACCAAGGCCCAGGCGGCGAGCCGCCACAGGGGCCGTCCTCGCTGTCGGGACAGCCGGCTCGTTGTTGCTGCTATCGGCGGTGGCACTGGCCCAAAGCACGGCGGGCCCTGGCCCGGCGGAGGTTGCCGTGCCGCAGGGTGTCACGCTCGCCGGCCTGAACGCCAAGCCGGTCTTCCCGGTGCGGCCCAGCAAGCCAGAGGTTGTCTCGTTCGCGCTCAAGATGCGCAGCGAGGGAGCGCTTGAGGGAGAGGTCGAAGCCGGGATCAAGCCCGGCCACTTCCTGTCGGTCGCGCAGTTCGCCGCGCGCTACGGCCAGCCGTCGTCCCGGATCAGGGCGCTTGAGAAGTACCTCGCCCACTATGGCATCAAGACGACGGCCTACGCCGATCACCTGGTGGTCACGGCTCGGGGCTCAGCCAGAGATTTCAACCGGGCGCTTTCGGTGACGCAGGGCGAGTACAAGACCGCGGCGGTCCGTGCCCACGACGGCCAGGCCGCCAGGCCGGCGATCGAGTTTCACGCCACCACCGACCGGCCGCTGCTGCCGAGGAACCTCGCCTCGTTCATTGAGTCGATCCTGGGCCTGGACAACTACCCGATCTTCAGCAGCACGGCGGTGCGCGCCAACGACCTGGGCCAGGCTAAGTCGCCGGCCACCCTGCAACTCGGCACCCGGACGCCGGCCGACTTCGCGGCGAACTACGGCCTGGACCCGCTGTACAAGAAGGGGGCGAAGGGTCAGGGCCAGACCATCGGCATCGTCACGTTCGCCAGCGTCCGCCCGGCCGACGCGACGCACTTCTGGTCGAAGGTCCTGCACATCACGACCAAGTCGAACCGGATCACGCTGGACAACGTGGACGGCGGCTCGGGCAAGCTCAGCTTCAACGCCGGCTCGGGCGAGACCACGCTCGACGTGGAGCAGTCGGGCGCGGTCGCCCCGGATGCGAACATCGTGGTCTACCAGGCGCCGAACAGCGACTTCGGCAATGAGGACGCGTACGCCGCCGTCGCGAGCCAGAACCGCGTGCAGACTGTGTCGTGCAGCTGGGGCGAGTCGGAGACGTATCTTGAGGTTACCGCCGCCGCGGGCACCGAGTCCTCGACGCTGATCCAGGCCCAGGACCAGCTGTTCCTTGAGCTGGCGGCTCAGGGCCAGACCTCCTTCTCGACCGCCGGCGACAACGGCGCCTATGACGCAACGGGCGACATCGGGACGACGAACCTGTCGGTCGACCAGGCAGGCGACAGCCCGTTCACCACGACCGCGGGCGCGACCACCCTCGCCGGCACGATCCGTCTGGAGAACGAGTCGGACCCGAGCGGACCTGAGACCGCCGTCCGCATCCCGGCTCAGCGCGCCTGGGGCTGGGATTGGCAGTGGCCGTACTACGCCCTGTTCGGAGCATCGTCAGAGGCGACGTTCGCGGAGGAAGACATCGTCGGCACTGGCGGCGGATACAGCTCCGTCGAGCTGCGGCCCAGCTACCAGAGGCTGATCAAGGGCATCGGCGATTACTCGGCCGTGCCCTATCTCACGCCGACCGACCCGCAGGTCCAGAAGGGCACGACGATCAGCCTGCCCGAGGAGTTCACTGCCTGGGACTCCACGAACCCCGCAGCGGCCATACCGGCGGTGATCAAGGGGCAAGCCAACGGCCGGGCGGAGACGGACCTGGCCGCCGACGGCGATCCGTTCACCGGCTACCTGGAGTACTTCAGCGGCTTCCCCAAGGCCGACGGCACCCTGGAAGCGGGCTGGGGCGGCACGAGCTTCGTCGCCCCGCAGCTCAACGGTTCGGCCGCCGTGATCGACTCTCTGCTGGGTCACCGGCTCGGGTTCTGGAACCCGGCCATCTACCGGTTCGCGACGATGCACGACTCGCCGTTCACGCCGATCGACACCACTGGCTCGACCAACACGAACCTCTACTACACCGGGACCAAGGGAGCGCGCTATAACCCTGCCACCGGCCTCGGCACACCAACCCTGTGGAAGCTCGCGGACGACTTCCGCATCTTCGGCTGACCAGGTATCGCTGGCCGCCCCCGGGCGATATGGCGAGCGAACGGCCCCGCGCGGGAGATTGCTCCCGCGCGGGGCTTTGCCGCAACTGCACAGCGTTACGGCGGTACTCGCTGGTCTGGGCCGCGCGCTCCGCTTAGGGCCAGAACACGCCGCTTACTAGCCTTCTGACCAGGGTCTTTGTCTCGCTGAGATGTCATTTACAGTTTGCCGTGGCGTCACGGCGTGTCGGGTGATTACGGTAGACAAATGCCGCACTGTGGAAGCGTGCGAGTTGCGTATGTCACCGAGTCGTTCCCGCCCGATGTCAACGGCGTCGCGCACACTGCTGTGCGCGTCGCGGAGCACCTGGTGATCCGGGGGCACGAGCCGTTGGTCATCGCCCCCGAGCCGGCCCGCGGGCTGGCTCGGCCCGACCACACATACGGATTTCCGGTTGTCCGAGTGCGGTCAGTCGGCCTTCCCGTCTATCCCGGCTTCCGCGTGGGGCTGCCCGGCCGGGCAGTCCGGGAGGCCATCGCCAGCCATCACGCCGATCTCGTTCACCTGGCTGGCCCGTTCGTGCTCGGAGCTGGGGGCTGCGCGGCCGCCAAGAGCATGGACATCCCGATCGTCACCGTCTACGCGACCGACCTGCCTGCCTATGCCCGCTCGTATCACACTGGCCGGATTGGCGAGTCGATCTGCTGGCGGAGGCTGCGGAAGATCCACAACGCGGCCGACCGCAACCTCGCCCCCTGCACCGCCACCGCTGCCGAGCTGGACGCCAACGGCATCGAGCGGGTGTGGATCTGGGCCAGGGGCGTGGACAGCGTCCGGTTCGACCCGGCCAAGCGGAGCGAGGCACTCCGGGCCGGACTGGCGCCGAACGGTGAACTGCTCGTCGGATATGTCGGCCGCCTCGCGGCGGAGAAGCGGGTTGACCTGCTCAGCGAGGTGGCCAAGCTGCCGGGGGTGCGATTGGTGATCGTTGGCAGCGGGCCCGCCGAGGCGGCGATCCGCAGGGCGGTGCCTAACGCGGAATACCTGGGTCAACGTGGCGGGGAAGACCTCGCCACTATTTATGCCAGCCTCGATGTATTCGTACACAGCGGGCCGCACGATACGTTCGGTCAGACCCTGCAGGAAGCCGCCGCGAGCGCGCTACCCGTGGTGGCGCCGGCCGTCGGTGGCCCGCTCGACCTGGTCAGGGAGGGGATCACCGGGTTCCTGGTCAAGCCGAACGACGCCACCGCGATGGCCGAGGCGGTCGCTAAGCTGGTCGCCGATCCGCAGCTGCGAGCGGCCCAGAGCCGCGCCGCTCGGGAGATGGTGGCCGACCGCAGCTGGCCGCTCCTGTGCGACGAGCTGCTTGACCACTACGCGGCCGTGCTGGCGGCACGCCGCCAGACCATTGGCACGGCTTTCGCGGCTGCCGGGGACTTGGCCAGCGCGGCGGTGGGAACGGATCGGAAGACGGCCGGAGCCCAAGCCGAGGCCGAGGAGACGCCCAAGGCTGAGGTGGCGGCATGACAACGTTCGTTGCGCTGGGAGATTCGATCACCCTGGGCATTGGCGATCCGATCCGGGTGCCCGACCCGGAGACGGGGCGGAGCCGGCGGGCCTGGCGCGGGTGGGCCGCGCTGCTCGCCGAGGGGCTGTGCGATCCCGAGCTGCACATTGTCGCCGGCAACGGGGCGTGCTCGGCCGAGGTCGAGCGCGATCAGCTGCCGCGCGCCCTTCAGCTGCGGCCCGATGTCGCCAGCGTCGTCGTGGGCATCAACGACACGCTGCGGCCGAACTTCGACCCTGACCGGATCGAGGCGGCTGCGGCCCATACGATCGGCGCGCTGCGGGCCGCGGGAGCCGAAGTCCTCACGATGCGCCTGCCCGATCCTGGCCGGATGCTCGGCGCGCCCAGTTTCTTCGCGCGACCGCTGGCACGGCGAGCACGGCAGATCAACGCGGTCATGGACTCGCTGGCCGAGCGCTTCGGCACCGTGCACTACGACGCCGCGGGTGACGAGGTCGTCTACGACAAGCGGATGTGGGCCGTCGACCGGCTGCACCCGAGCGAACGCGGTCACCGGCACATCGCCCGGCGGTTCCACCAAGGGCTCGCCGCGAAGGGCTTCCGCGTTGGACTGGAGCCCGATCCCGAGCCGGGCAATCGGCCGCCGACCAAGGCGGCCCAGTTCGCCTGGATGGCCACCAAGGGCACGGCGTGGGTAGTTCGGCGGTCTACCGACCTGGTACCTAACCTGCTCGCGCTGGCCTATGCCGAGTGGCGGGCCGGCCCAGACGCCCACGCTGACGAGCAGGCGGGCCTGGACCTGGCCAAGCTTCCCGGCAACGCGGCCTTACCGCTACCATCGCCGCCGGCCGGCGCGGATCACGGTGCGGGTCACGATCTGGTCGGGACAGGTCCGGTCGGTTAGCTTTTGTCGGCATGACGTGGCAACCAGAACTGGATGAACTCCGCCGTCGGCAGGAACTCGCGGAGCGGATGGGCGGCCCGGAGAAGATCAGGCGGCAACGCGACGCCGGCCGGCTGACCGTCCGCGAGCGGATCAGCGCGCTGCTGGACGAGGGTTCGTTTCACGAGATCGGCGCGCTGGCCGGGGTCGCTGCCTACGACGAGTCCGGCGCGCTCGCGGACTTCACCCCGGCCAACTTCGTCACCGGCACCGGGCTCATCAATGGCCGGAAGGTCGTCGTGGGTGGCGACGACTTCACGGTCAGGGGCGGGGCCGCGGACGCGTCGATCGCCGGCAAGCAGATCTACGCCGAGCAGCTCGCGGGCGAGCTTCGGCTGCCGATCATCAGGCTTGTCGAGGGCACCGGGGGCGGCGGCAGCGTCAAGACTCTTGAGCGCAGCGGGCACACCTACGTGCCGGTCAATCCGGGCTGGGACTACGTGGTCGACAACCTATCGACAGTGCCGGTGGTCGCGGCCGGGCTCGGCCCGGTCGCCGGGCTCGGCGCGGCGCGGTTGTGCACCGCCCACCTGTCGATCCTGGTCGAGGGCACGGCTCAGCTCTTCGTCGCCGGCCCGCCGGTGGTCAGCTCGGGCGTGGGCGAGCGAGTCGACAAGGAGCAGCTTGGCGGGGCAGGCGTTCATGCGCGGAACGGGGCGGTTGACCTGGTAGCCGCGTCTGAAGCCGACGCTTTCCTGCTGATCAGGCGATTCCTGTCGTACCTGCCGCAGAGCGTCTTCGAGCTGCCGCCGGTCGTGGCCGGCCGCGATCCGGTCGGGCGCCGGGCCGTTACGCTGCTTGACGCTGTCCCGCGGGACCGGCGCCAGCCGTACCGGATCAGGCCGATCCTGGCGGCCGTGTTCGACACCGACTCGGTGCTGGAGATCCAGCGGTACGGCGGTTCAATCGTCACCGCCCTGGCCCGGCTTGACGGGCATCCGGTCGGCGTCGTCGCGGGCGACCCATACGTGGCCGGCGGCTGCCTGACGGTCGAGGGTGCGGAGGCGGTCACCAGGCTCTCCGACCTGTGCTCGGCCTTTCACCTTCCGGTCGTCACGTTCACCGATCAGCCAGGCCTGCTGATCGGCACGAGGGCCGAGCAGCGGGCCACGATCCGCCACGGCGTGCGGGCCATCAGCGCGGTGTACCAGGCGTCCGTACCTGGTGCCGAGGTCATCGTGCGACGCGTGTTCGGCGTGGGCGGGGCGGGCCTCACCAACCGGCACCGGCTGACGCGCCGTTGGGCTTGGCCGTCGGCCGACTGGGGATCGTTGCCAGTCGAGGGCGGCATCGAGGCGGCCTACCGGGCGGACCTGGAGCGGGCCGACGACCCCGCCGCGCTGCTGGCCGAGATCCGGGCCCGCCTAGACGAGGTCCGCAATCCGATGCGGACCGCAGAGCGGTTTGGCGTGGAGGAGATCATCGACCCGCGAGACACCCGGCCGCTGCTGTGCGACTGGGTCCGTGACGCCTACGCGGTACTGCGCGGCGGCCATCCCGGCAGGCCGTCCTTCGGCCTCCGGCCCTGATCGCGGACGGTCAGGCCGGGGCCGGCGCGACGGCTAGCTCGTCCACGGGCTCGGCCGGAATCGCCTCGGTATCCCGCATCCGCATCAGCGGTGAGGCCAGCAACCAGAGCGTGGCCAGGTTCATCCCGATGGCCGCGACCCACAGCGCGTTGCGGTTGCCGAGCCAGCTGCCAAGCGCACCGCCGAGCAGGCCGCCCAGCGGCAGCGTGCCCCACACGATGAAGCGGACCGTCGCGTTCATCCGGCCGAGCAGCCGGGGCGGGCAGAGCAGCTGGCGGAACGACGCCTGGTACACGTTGTAGACAACGGCGCCGAAGGCGAACATGAACATGCCCACGGCGTAGTAGATCAGGCCCAGGCCAGGGCGGGTGAGCGGCAGTAGTAGCGCGAACGGGCCGGTGACCACCAGCGACACCCAGATGATCCGGGCCGAGCCGATCCAGCGGCGCAGAAGGCCGCAGCTGAACGCGCCGAGGATGCCGCCGATGGCCCCGAGCGAGGTCAGCAGGCCGATGGTGCTGGCATCGAGGTGGACCTGGCGGACTAGGAACACCACGCTGACGGCGGTGATGGCCGAGGAGAACAGGTTCGAGGTCGACGTGCAGCCCGCGATCATGCGCAGGATGGGCTGCCTCAGCACGAACCGCAGCCCTTCGGCCATCTCCTGCTGCAGGTTGGTGTCGCCGGTCCTGACCGGCGGGGCCTCGCGCTCACGGATGGCAAATAGCGAGAGGACCGAGACCACGAACGTTCCCGCGTTGGCGACGAACGCCACCGGGGCGCTGAGCAGGCCGATGAGGAACCCGGCCGCTGACGGCCCGCTGACCTGGGCCATCGACACGGTGGCCTGCAGCTTGGCGTTTGCCTCGGCCACGTGCTCGTGCCCGACCAGGCCCGGCACGTAGGACATGTAGGCGACGTCGAAGAAGACCGTCGCGATCCCCTGAATGAAGGTAATGGCGTAGAGCTGCCACAGCGCCAGCACGCCGAGGCTATAGGCGATGGGGACGGAGGCTAGCAGCAGCGCCCGGATGATGTCGGCCGTGATCATGACTGACTTGCGCCGTACCCGGTCAACCCAGGCGCCGGCTGGCAGCCCGACGAGCAGGAACGCCGCATAGCCGGTGGTGGTCAGCAGCCCGACCTGGAATGTCGAGGCGTGCAGGACCAAGACGGCAGCCAGCGGCAGGGCAAGAACGGTGATCTGGCTGCCAAACTCGCTGACGGTCTGCCCGAACCACAAGCGGAGAAAGCCCTG
The DNA here is from genome assembly GCA_030040155.1 of Streptosporangiaceae bacterium. Classification (GTDB taxonomy): domain Bacteria; phylum Actinomycetota; class Actinomycetes; order Streptosporangiales; family Streptosporangiaceae; genus JAJYUU01. The sequence goes on from JASHUG010000121.1 coordinate 15,300, forward strand.
GTGGGCTATGAGCCTGGTGCTTCGCTTGCGATGCGCGCCGCGCTTGCGTCGAGGCGGCGCGGTCGCGATCACTAGTAGAGTGTTGACAATTGATAGAGAGTTGTCAACTGGTACTGTCGAGCTCATGCCGGCAAACGCAGCGCTCATCGAATCACCAGGCGCCGACGACGCTGGTTCGCTCCCGAGGCGGCCGGCCACGCTGCAGGAGGCCAGGGCCCTGGCCCATCCCCTGCGGCTGCGCATCCTGCGCCAGTGCCTGGATCGTGCGCTCACGAACTCCGAACTGGCGGCGGCCCTGGGCCAAAAGCCCGCGACGATGCTCTATCACGTACGCACATTGCTGCGCACGGGGTTCCTGCGCGAATTGCCGTCTCGGCCAGGCCCGCGCGGCACCGTGGAGAAGCCGTACCGGGCGACCGGCAAGTCATCGCAGGTCGATCAGCCCATGACCAGCGAGGAAGGCGGGATGCTGCGGGCGATCTTCGAGGCGGTCGCGGCCGAGGTAGACGAGGCCGGGCCGGACTCCGTGCTGGAAGGTGCGCGGCTGGCCATGCGCCTTAAGCCCGACCAGTTGGCGGAGCTACTGGCCCAGATACGAGCCATGACCGCGCAGTACCCGGCCGGGCCCGACTACATCGCCCAGGCGGAAGCCCAGGACGAAGAGCCATACGCCATGCTGGTCGTCGTGCACCGGCGCGCCTCGTCAAAGCGGGCTCCGGACTAGGACGAGGACTGCTGCGGAGCGCTCACCGGGATGCCGCTGGACGGAGTCGGCGCGCGCCAGCGCCCGTTGAAGCACCAGACGACGAGGGCTATGGCGGTGACGAGCATGACGAGCGGGGCCAAGTGCTGAAGGAATTGCTTCTGGAGTTCATGCGGCAGGCTGCCGAGCCGGACCGTAGGGTGCAGCCCTCGGCCGGGCATGTCAGCAATGGTCAGTGCCGTCAGCCAGGAGATCGCGAGCCAATCGATCCGGGTCGCCGGATAGAAGACCAGCACGCAGATGATCATCACGCTGTACCACGCGAACTGATCGGGCCACAGCAGCAGCCAGGTCAGCCCGAGGGCCAGCGCGGCGCGCACGGCCTGACCCTCGCGGTTTCCCGCGGGCAACCGGGTGATCGTCAGCCAGGCCACGGGGATCAGCAGGCAGGCGGCCACGATCGCCGCGTACTTGAGGTTGAGCCCGACGTGATGCAGGAATGGCCCGTAGAACCCGTAGAAGCCGTATCCGGTCACATCCGCGGCGCGCGACACGGGGGCCTTGATCGAAGCCATGCCGGACGCGGCATAAGACGGCACCAGGAACAGCAGCGCGCCGACCACGCTCATCAGCAGCTCGCGGATGTTGCGGCGGAATGCCCAGCAGAGTGCCAGCAGGAAGAGCGCGTAGTTTGCCTTGATGTCGATGGCCGCACCCACGCACAGACCGGCCAGTAGCGCCCGCCGAAGGGGAGGGCCGGCTACCCAGCGGTCGGCAATCAGCAGCCCGGCCAGCCCGACGGCCGCGGCGACCAGGTCGATGTGCCCGGCCGCGACCAGATTCCAGAGCAACAGCGGGTTCGCGGTCCACAGCACGTGCGCCCGCGCCCGCGCCGTCGGGTCGTTTCGCAGCAGCCGGTCGGCGGCCAGCGCCACGCCAGCGAATGCGAAGGCGTTTACCAGCTTGAGCCAGAACACCGTTCTGGCCAGCGACGAGCCGCTGAGCTTAGCGGCTATGAACTGCTCGAATGTGGCTAGCGGCCCGTAGACGCTCGGAATGTGCTCCCAGCCTCCTGGCACGCCAGCGGCGTGGGTCAGCGCCCGATACTGGGCCGGCACCATCACATAGGGGCTGTGGCCAAGCGCGGCGATCTGGCCGTATACCGCGTAGTCGATGGCGTCGGTCGAGCCGACAGGAGGCAGGACGGTCAGGATCACGAGTGCGAGCAGACCGGTTACCACGAGGGTTCGGATCGGCAGGGACTCGCCGCGGCGCAACGCCACGAGGGCAGCGACCACCCCACCGCCGCCGAGGGCGCCCGCGAACCAAATGGCAAGAACGAGATCCCTGGTCGACAGCTTCTGCGCTATTTCCCAGGGCGGTCCAATGTGCGGCATGGGTATGGCGGGGGGCATCCAGCTCGCCCGCAGCATCGAAGCGGCGATCATGATAATCACCGCAGCGATAATGGCCCCCGTTGCCCACGGGGCGAGCGCGTTGCGCGTGCGCTTAGTGTCCGAATCTGCCGGTTCTGCGTGCACAACCGACCGGACTTTCGTTTCGCTATTTCCGCTCATCGTGATCTCGGTATGAAGACCCACTGGGCCTCAGCTGGCACGGACCGGGCATCCAGGCAACTCGCATCTGCGGAGCCTTTGCGACATGACTCGCGCCCAGGTCAATCTACCGTCTGAGACTACCGAACCATGCGAAAAGTGCTCAACCGCAGCGCAAGCTGACCTAGAGAGTTTCGACCTGTAGTGGAAACAAACGGAGAACGAAGAGTGCGTGCGAAGTTACTTCTCCCCCCAATCTGCGGGACGACACGCTCTGTGCCGACACAAATCCGGATAGCTAAGCCATGACTTAGTAAATCGAAAGTAAGTAATTAACCGCCCAAGATGCGATAGCGCAGGCAAACGGCGTCCTCTTGCGAGTCGGCGGGCCCGGGCCGGCCTGGCGTCTAGGTCAGGCGTGCGTACCGGGTGCGAGCCGGAGGCCGAATCCCCAATTCAACAGCCGTGCAGCAGCCTGCGCCGCGGTATCGGGGCCGGTGACGGGGCTGCCGAGCACGTCGCCGATCAAGGTCACGCCGTGGCGAACCGCCTCGAACAGCAAGCAGTGCTTGGCCGCGTTGGTGTAACCGGTCTTGATTCCGTCGGCGCCGGGATAGTTGCCGATCAGATCGTTGGTGTTACCCCACCAGTACGCGTGGTGCAGGCCCTTCTTCTTCGGGACTTCGAAAAAGGGCTGCGCCACGATCGAGCGGAACACCGGCGACTTCATGGCCGCCATGCCCAGTGTCAGCAGGTCCGCCGGAGTCGAGTACGTGGAGTACTCGGTGGGGTAGGGCAGCCCATCCGGGCTGGTGAAATGCGTATGGAACATGCCGAGCTGCCGGGCTGTCGCGTTCATCTTGGCCAGGAAGGCCGTCATTCCCGGCCCGTAGGTCATGGCGAGCACGTACGCGGCGTCGCACCCAGACTGCAGCAGCATGGCCTCGAGCAGATCCCGCACCGTCAGGACGTCGCCCGGGCGCAGGCCAGCGCTCTCTGCCTGGTACTTCGCGACGTACGCCAGCACGTTCGATGGGATGCGGACCTGCCGGTTGAGGTTGCCTTCCCTGAGCACGATCAGGGCCGTCATGACCTTCGTAATACTGCCGATCGGTCGCTCGGTGTTGAGCTGGCGGCTCCAAAGCAGCCGCATGCTGCTCACGTCGGCCAGTGCGCCGGCCGCCCCTTCGATCTTCGTGGGCGTACTCGAGACCTGCGCAGCCTGGAAGGCCGACTGGCTGGCCTGCGCCGCGGGCTTATCCGCTGATGCCACGGTGCGGCTCGTCTTGTGCGCGTGCTGGCCCGCTGGCGCGTGTACCCAGGTGGCCGAGGTGGAGCAGCCGGCCAGACACGAGGCGAGAATGCCTCCCGTCACTGCGAGCGATGTCAGTCGGGCTGAGATCCGCACCGCTCGACATTATCGCTTCTGCCGGGTTTGTGACACCTCGCTCATGCCGAGCCCGGCCAGAGGTGATGCTCGGTGCAGAACCGATCAAGCTCGTCCAGTTCGACATCGGCGTCCTCTGCCTCGGTCACGGCGGTGCCGGCAACCCACCAGTCGGCTCCTGGCAGTCCGGCCGATGTATAGGCGCGGCTTCCAGGCCGCCACTGCTGCCCAGCGCGGCGTGGATGGGCGGCAACTTCGCCGTGCGCGGGTTCCCACAGCCGGACCAGGCCAGCCTCTTCGCCAAGGATCACTGCGTCGTACCAGCGCCAGACCACCGCCTCGGCACCGTCGGCCGCGGTCGCCACGGCCACAAGGTGCCCAGGTGACACCCTCTCCATCCGTGGCGAGGGGAAGGCTGTCGCGTATTGAACCGACCAATGCTGTCCCGCGCGGATAATCTCACAGGCATCCTCCTGAACCCGCAGAACGATGCCGCATCGCAGCAGCCCTGGCGTAAGACGCTGATCTGTCGAATTAGTCATTAGCGCACTGTCTCCCGATGAGTCGCTAAACCGGTTTAACTTCACCATGGGCTACGACATAGTTTTCAGCCATGGATCTCGGAATCGTCGTGATGACCGGCTCGGACGGCCTGACGCCGCAGGCCGTGGGGCAAGCGTGCGAAGAGCGCGGATTTGAGTCGCTTTTTTGGGCCGAGCACACTCACATCCCGGTGCGCAGCCGGCGCGCGGACGGCGCGTCGACCAGGTTCTACGCCGAGACCTACGACCCGTTTACGGCCTTGTCGGCGGCGGCCGCCGTGACCAGCACCCTGAAACTCGGTACGGGGGTGTGCCTGGTGGTCGAGCGGGACCCGATCACGCTGGCGAAGGAAGTGGCAAGCCTGGACCGACTGTCCGGCGGGCGGTTCCTCTTCGGTGTCGGCGCCGGCTGGAACCGCGAGGAGATGGCCGACCACGGAACCGATCCGCGGACCCGGATGGCCCTGCTTGCCGACCGGGTCCGTGCGATGCGCGAGATCTGGACGCAGGACGAGGCGTCCTATCACGGGCGCCTCGTCGACTTTGATCCGCTGTGGTCGTGGCCGAAGCCCGTGCAGAAGCCGTGGCCGCCGGTGCTGGTGGGCGGCAATGGGCCAGGATCGGAGGACCGGGTTCTGGACTTCGGCGATCAATGGATGCCCCAGAGCGGGCGGCTGGCCGACATGGCCGAGTTCAGGCGGCGGGTCGCCGCGCTCCGTCAGCGGGCGGCGGCTTCGGGCCGGGGACCGATTCCGGTGACGGTGTTCGGCGTGCTGCCGGATAAAGGCGTGCTCGACGAGTTCGCGCAGGCTGGCGCGGACCGTTGCCTGCTGCCGCTGACCAGCCTGGACGTCAGCGAGACCATGAACAAGCTCGATGACTGGGCCGCGCTGCGATGACGCCGGGACTACTGCGCCTGGTGAGCGCGTCATCGGGAAGTGAGGCGCCCGCCTAACTTGCGCTTGTTCCGTTCCGGCGGTGGGCCGGCTCCCTTCCGGCCGGCTGCTGCGGGCGCTGGCGCGGCGGGATCGGCGCGATCGATCGCTGCTGCTGCTGGCCGGCTGTGAGCTTCAGCGACTTGTCGTAATGGACGATCTCCAGCGGGTCGCCCTTCGCCAGCAGGTAGCGCGCGGTCGAGCGAGTCACCTCGACCTGCAGCCGGCGCCCCCGCACCTCGATGTTGAAGGCGAGCCTGGCGATCCCCTCGGGCAGCCGCGGCCTGAACGTGACGATCTTCGCCCGGTGACGCAGCCCGCCAAAGCCGCTGACGAGCGCGATCCACGTGCCGGCCAGCGAGGCGATGTGGACGCCGTCGCGCGTATTGTGCTCAAGGTCAAGCAGGTCCATGAGCGCGGCCTCGCCGAGGTAGTCGAAGGCGAGATCCAACTGGCCGACTTCGGTGGCGATCACCGATTGGGTGCAAGCTGAAAGCGATGAGTCCCGCACCGTGAGCGCCTCGTAATAGTCAAAGTTCCGCGACTTCTCCTCGGCCGTGAAGGCGTCGCCGCGCGTATGCATGGCCAGCACCAGGTCAGCCTGCTTGACGACTTGTTTGCGGTACAGGTCGACGTAGGGGTGGCTGAGCATGAGCGGGTAGTCGTCAGCCGGGGTGTGCTCGAAATCCCAGACTTGGTGCCGCGTGAACGCCTCGGCCTGGGAGTGCACGCCAAGCGCCTCGTCGTAGGGGATCACCATGGCGCTGGCAGCGTCGCGCCAGTCCGCTGACTCCTCTGGGCTGATCCCCAGCTCGCGAGCCCGGTCGGGGTACTTCTCGGCCGCGTCGGCCGCGGCGATCAGGTTCTGCTGCGCCATCAGGTTGGTGTAGACGTTGTTGTCAGCGATCGCGCTGTACTCGTCCGGGCCGGTGACGCCGTCGATGTGAAACCGGCCGGGAGCGTCATGGTGGCCAAGTGACCGCCACAGCCGGGCCGTGTCGGTCAGCAAGTCCATTCCCTCGTGCTGCTCGAACTGCTCGTCACCAGTCATCTCGACGTATCGCGCCGCCGCATCGGCGATATCGGCATTGATATGAAATGCCGCCAGGCCGGCCGGCCAGTACCCCGAGCACTCCGCGCCGCTGATCGTGCGCCACGGGAATGCCGCCCCCTCAAACCCGAGTTGCTTCGCTCGCTGTCGCGCCGTCGGCAGCGTGCTATGCCGCCAGCGCAGCGCACTCGCCGCCGCTTCAGGCGCAGTTACCGTCAGGATCGGCAGCACGAATGTCTCGGTGTCCCAGAACGCATGCCCGTCGTAACCGGGTCCGGTAAGACCCTTCGCCGGGATCGCACGGCTCTCGGCCCTGGCGCCTGCCTGCAGCACGTGGAACAACGCGAACCGCACCGCCTGCTGTACTTCCTCGTCACCGTCGATCGCGACGTCCGCACGACCCCAGAAGTCGTCTAGGTACGCGCGTTGCTCGGCCAGCAGGCCGTCCCAGCCACTCTGCTTGGCGCCCGTCAGCCCGGCGATTACCTGCGCGCTGATGGCGTCGACGGTTCGCTCGCCCGACCAACCGTAAGCGACGAACTTGGTCATTGTGAGCCGCTGGCCGGGAGTAAGCACGCAGGACGCGGTGACCATCCCGCCATTTCCGTGAGCATGGGACTCCACGAGCACGCTGGTTGGTGCGTCAACCAGGTGGTCCATCGCGGCGCCGATGCGCAGGCCGCTGACTGCCGTCTTGTGCACCGCGAGGACAGTGGAGTCCTGCGCCGTCGTGTGCTCGCTCTGGAGCACGTTCTTCAGAACCGCGGCCCGGCGCGGATCGCCGTCGGAGCCTGGCAGCTGCTCGTTCGCGAGCAGTTCTGACTGGACGACTATCCGCCGCTGTCCGTCGAGCGGCTCGACCTCGTAGTAAATCGCGGCCACCGCGCGTTGCGTAAATGACACCAGCCGGGTGGACGAGATCCGCGCCTGCGCACCTGCCCGCGAAACCCAGTCCGCCTGGCGAGTGAGCACGCCCGCCCGGAAGTCGAGCCGGCGCTGGTGCGAGCGGAGCTGTCCGTACCGCACGTCGAACGGCTCGTCATCGACGAAGAGCCGGATCAGCTTTCCGTTGGTGACGTTGATAATGGTCTGGCCGGATTCTGGGAGTCCGTACTCAGGCTCGGCATACGGCAGCGGCCGGGCCTCGTAAAACCCGTTGAGATAGCTGCCTGGCAGGCCGTGGGGTTCGCCCTCATCGAGGGTGCCGCGCCATCCGATGTGGCCGTTGGCCAGCGCGAAAACCGACTCGGACTGGGCCAGGACGTCCAGGTCCAGCGCCGTCTCTGGCAGACCCCATGGCTCGACGCCGAAGGCTTCCTGCTTGATCATGATCGGTCCAGCAGTTCGGCGAGGTCGGTTACCACCACATCCGCGCCCTGCTGACGCAGCGCGTCCGCCTGCCCGACGCGATCGACGCCGACCACGAAGCCGAAACCGCCCGCGTGGCCGGCCGCGACACCGGCCAGGGCATCCTCATAGACGGCGGCGGCTGCGGGCTCCAGCCCTAGCGCGCGGGCGCCCGCCAAGTAGGTGTCCGGCGAAGGCTTTCCGCGCAAATGATCACGCTCGGCAACCTCAGCGTCGATTCGCGCATCGAATAGATCCGCAATGTGCGCGGCCTCCAGCACGTCACGGGTATTGGCGCTCGAGGAGACGACAGCCCGCGGCAGCCCGGCGTCCCTGACTGCCCGGACGTAGCGGACTGATCCTTCATAGGCCTCGACCCCGTCGTCGTGGATGCGCTTGAGCAGGATCTGGTTCTTCCGGTTGCTCAGGCCGAAAACGGTCTGCGCATCCGGCGGGTCGTCCTCGTTTCCTTCCGGCAGCGTGATACCGCGCGAGGCCAGGAAGGAGCGCGTCCCGTCGGCGCGGGGCTTGCCATCAACATAGTCGTCGTAGTCCTTGACCGGGTCGAAGGGCACGAACGGCTCGCCGGTCGCCGCCGACCGCTGCCTTAGGAAGGCGTCGAACATTTCCTTCCAGGCCGCGTCGTGCACTTTGGCGGTCTTGGTCAGGACGCCGTCCAGGTCGAAGAGGCAGCCGCGAGTGCGATCCGGGAGTCCGAGCACGCCCTTAGCCTACGAGAGCCGCTGAACCTGATCCGGCGTCCGGGCTAGTTGATCGGGCAGAAGCGCTCGTAGTCCCGCCGCGATGCCCGGTGGGGCCGTCGCTGAGAAAGCGCTAAGCCCGGGCGGCGACCGCCCAGGCCGTGGTGAGTATAGATGGGCCTTCCTCTGCTTACGAGAGGTGTTCAGGGAGCTGAGCGATCAAGAGATCACAGCAGCTGCTACCCGGCCGCACGATTCGCCGGACGAGCTGCCGCGGCCCTCGCCCCGAACCGCCGGACGCCTGCACATCTATCTCGGCGCGGTGCCGGGTGTCGGGAAGACCTACGCGATGCTGGCCGAGGGCAAGCGCCGGGCGGCTCTCGGGGCCGATGTCGTAGTCGGGTTGCTGGAAACGCACGGCCGATCGGGGCTGGACGAAGCGGCTGCCCAGTTCGAGACCATCCCGAGGCGGAGCATCCAGTACCGGGGAGCGACACTCGGCGAGCTGGACGTCGATGCGGTGCTGGCGCGTCGGCCGGACGCGGTCCTGATCGACGAGCTGGCGCACAGCAACGTGCCCGGCAGCCGCCGGGACAAGCGCTGGCAAGACGTGGACGTGCTGATCCAGGCCGGCATTGACGTGGTCACCACGCTCAACGTCATGCACCTGGCCAGCCTGCATGACGCGGTGGAGGAGATCACCGGTGTCAGCCAGCGCGAGTTCGTGCCAGAAGCCATGGTGCTGGCCGCCCGCATCGATTTCGTCGACACCGACCCGCGCCTCGTCCTCAGGCGTCTTCAGCCGCAGGTCCGGCCCGCAGATCGAGTTCCTGCAGCGAGGGCCGGCCTGTTCGACCTGGACCGGATGGATCTGCTTCGGCGACTTGCTCGCACCTGGCTGACCCAGCACTCGCTCGGCCCTCCCGGCGAACGGCGCAAGGCCGGGATGGCTGCCCAGGCCGGCCCGGTCGTCGTTGCGCTCGCGCCCGGTGCCAGAGCGGGCCGTGTGGTCCGACGGGCTGCGGAGCTTGCCGCGATGCGGCACGCACCGCTGGTGGGCGTGCACGTGAGCGACACAAGCGGTGCCGGGGTCGGTGCGGGACGGGGCTCCCGAACGCTCGAGCGCATGCTGGCCGAGTTCGGCGGACGCTATGCCGAGGTCGCTGGCACGGACATCGCCTGGGAGCTCGCGCAGTTCGCAGCTCACGAAGGCGCGGGCGTGCTGGTGATCGGTGATACGTCGCATCCGCGGGGTTACCGGCTGTTGCACGGCTCGATTGCGGGCCGGACGCTGCGGCTGATCGGGCGGATCGAGGTCTACATCGTCCCGGCGGGGATCGGACCCAGGGTAGGCGACCACACGACCGACAGGGTCGTGCGAGTACGCCGCGCCGTGCTCCCGCCTCGGCGGCGCGCCGTTTCCCTGCTGCTGGCAGTCGCGATGCCGATCGCCCTGATGGCCGCGCTGAGTCCGGCCCGGGCCTCGATCGGCCTGAGCGGAGCATTGCTCTGCGCATTCCTGGCCGTCGTCGGCGTCGCACTGGTCGGGGGTGCCGCCGCCGCGCTGGCCGCGACGGTGCTGTCGGTGCTGGCTGCGGACTATTTCTTCGCGCCGCCCTACCACAGCCTGCGAGTTGCCCACCTGATCGACGTGCTTGCCCTGATCGTGTTCGCCGTTTGCGGCGGGGTGATCGGCGTTCTCGTGGAGGTGCTCGCGGCCAGGGCCCGGCGGACGGCAGGAAGCCAGGCTGAGGCCGAGCAACTGGTCCGGCTGCTCGCCGCCGAACTGGTCGTGGCGCCAGAGCCGACAGCCGAGATTGCTGCCGAATTGCGAGCGACCTTCGACCTGGACGCTGTCGGCTTGCTCGCACGCGATGAGCACGGGTGGCGTCTGATCGCCGGTGCCGGCGCACCGCTGCCACGCCACCCCGACGCTGCGCAGTTCGCCGCCGAGATCGCGCCAGCGCGAGTTCTCGTGCTGAGCGGGCCGACGCTGGGCCGGTCCAAGTCCGGCCTGCTAGCCGCGTTCGAGGCGGAACTGCTGCGCGGCCGGCGCCGGGCTCAGCAGCAGGAAATCGCCGGGGATGCGACTGGCGGGCAGCCGCAAGATTCCCGCTAAGAACGTCCAGCCCTACCCGCGCGCTGCCTAGAAAAGGTACCGACATTTCACGTTCACCGTGAGGACGGCTGGCATGGAAGACGTCGGTTATGTGCTGCTCATGATCGCTTTCGTGGTCCTGGCGGCGCTGTTCACGATTAGCTGCGACAAGATCATCGGCCCGGACGAGGCTGGGCTCGCCGAGGGTGAGCACGGCAGCTCGGATGAGGATCTAGAGCCGGCGGACCGAGAGCGGGTGCGGCTGTGACCGGCCTGGCCTTCCTCGGCACGGCCATCGGAGCTAACGACTTCATCGGCATCTTGGTGGCGGTCGGCCTTGCCGCCTACCTCGTGGTCATCCTGATACGCCAGGGGAGAGTGTGATGTCCTGGGAGAGCTGGGCCGAGATCCTTTTCTTCTTTGCCCTGCTAGCTATCAGCACGCCGCTGCTCGGCAGCTACATGGCGAAGGTCTACTCGAACGAGAAGGCGCCCGGCGACCGGTTCTTCCTCCCGATCGAGCGGGCCTGCTACCGGGTCTGCCGCATCGACTCCCGCAGCGAACAGCGCTGGCGAAGCTACATCATGTCGATGCTGGCCTACACGCTGGTCGGCGGCCTGCTGACCTACGGCGTGCTGCGCTTGCAGGCCCACCTGCCCGGCAACCCGAACGGTCTTCCTGACGTTCCGGCGGGCACGTCGTTCAACACGGCGATCAGCTTCATGACGAACACCAACTGGCAGAACTACACCGGCGAAGCGACGATGAGCGAGCTCAGCCAGATGCTGGGGCTGGTGTGGCACCAGTTCATCTCTGCCGCAGTCGGCATGGCGCTGGCCGCCGGGTTCATCCGCTGCCTGGTCCGCAAGCGGGCGACGACGATCGGGAACTTCTGGGTCGACACGATCCGCTCGTCAACCAGGATCCTGATCCCGATCTCTTTCGTCTTCGCGATCATCCTGATGAGCCAGGGCGTGATCCAGAACTTCAGCGCCAACACCGTGCTCACCACTGTCGCTGCGCAAGCGACTCATTCGTCAAGCGCGTCGCTGGTCCAGCACCTTCCGGGCGGACCGGTGGCCAGCATGGCGACCATCGAGGCGCTCGGCGACAACGGCGGCGGCTACTTCGGCGCTAACTTCTCCAACCCGCTGGAGAACCCGAATGGCCTGACCAACATCCTCGCTCTGTGGCTGATGGCCATGATCCCGTTCGCGTTCGGGTGGACATACGGGAAAATGATCAGGAGCATGCGCCAGGCCGCGGTGGTGCTCACCGCGATGACGGCGTTGTTCTTGATCGGAATACTGATCGTGGTGCCGCTGGAGAACCGCGGAAACCCGAAGCTGTCGGTCGCAGGCGTCACCCAGACCGTCTCGGCGACAAACCCTGGCGGCAACCTGGAGGGCAAGGACCTGAGACTCGGGGCCACCGGGAACGCCCTGAACGCCTCGGTCATCACGGCCACATCGACGGGCGGGGCGAGTTCGGGCCTGGAGAGCTACACGCCGATCGGCGGCGCGGTGCCGCTGTTCAACATGATGCTTGGCGAAGTGGAACCCGGGGGTACGGGCACCGGGCTGTACGGGATGCTGATCTTCGTCATCATCGCGGTGTTCATCGCCGCGCTCATGGTCGGCCGAACACCGATGTTCCTCGGCAAACGGATCCTGGCCCGAGATATGACGCTGGTGGCCATCTACATCCTGGTGTTGCCGGCCACCGTGCTCGTCCTGGCCTCGATCTCGATCTTGTATCCGCTCGCGTCGTCAAGCATCTCCACGACCGGCCCGCACGGGCTGACCGAGGTGGTGTACGCCTACACATCGGCTGCCCATAACAACGGCTCGGCATTCGGCGGCTTCTCCGGTAACACCGTCTGGGGCAATACCACCCTGGCCTTCGCGATGTGGATCGGGAGGTTCTTCGAGATCATCCCGGCGCTCGCCCTGGCTGGCTCACTGGCGCGCAAACGCACGTACGCGCTGACGTCAGGCACCGTGCGGACGGACAAGCCGCTGTTCACCATCATGCTGATCGGCGTCGTGATCATCCTGGTGGGCTTGACGTACTTCCCGCCGCTGGCGCTCGGGCCACTGGCCGAGCACTTCTCCGGTCACTTCGGATTTTAGGAAATACGGATGACTGACATAGCGACACAGGAACCGGGGCCCCCGATGCACGACACCGCCGCGGCGGCCCGCGAGGCGCGGCAGCAGTCCATGTGGGCAGGGCCCATCGTTCGGCGAGCCGTCTTGCAAGCGTTCATCAAGCTCAACCCGCGCTACATGATCGGCAAGCCCGTCATGTTCGTGGTCGAAGTCGGCAGCGTCTGGGTGACGATCCTGTTCTTCACGACCGTTGCCCACACCTCCGCGGCGACCAACGTGTTCGACGCGCTGGTGATCGTGTTCTTGTGGTTCACGGTGCTCTTCGGCACGTTCGCCGACGCGATCGCCGAGGGCCGCGGCAAGGCGCAAGCCGACTCGCTGCGCCGCACCAGGCAGGAGACCATTGCGCACGTCCTGGAGCCAGACGGCTCCATCCGTGACGTTGCCTCGGTCAAGCTCCACGTCGGCGACAGGGCCGTGGTCGACGCGGGTGAGATCATCCCTGGTGACGGTGACGTCGTCGAGGGCATGGCCCTGGTAGACGAGTCGGCGATCACCGGCGAGTCGGCGCCGGTGATCCGCGAGTCCGGCGGCGACCGCTCGGCCGTCACCGGCAGCACCAGGGTGCTGTCGGACCGGATCGTCGTGCAGATCAGCGCGGAACCGGGTCACACCTTCCTGGATCGCATGATCGCCCTGGTGGAGGGTTCGGACCGGCGCAAGTCGCCGAACGAGCGAGCGCTGACCGTCGTGCTGGTCAGCCTGACGCTGATCTTCATCATCGCCGTCTCCACGTTCCAGCCGTTCGCGATCTACTCCCACGCGCACCAGCAGATCCTGCTGCTCGTCGCGCTGCTGGTGCTGCTGTCGCCGACGACGATCGGCGCGCTGCTCGCGGCCATCGGCATCGCGGGGATGGACCGCATGGTCCGGCGCAACGTGCTGGCCACCTCCGGGCGGGCCGTCGAGGCGGCGGGTGACGTGACGACCCTGCTGCTGGACAAGACCGGCACGATCACCTACGGCAACCGGATGGCCGCCGACCTGATACCCGTCAATGGCACCGACCCGCAGCGGCTGGCCCAAGCGGCGCTGGTCTCCTCGATCGCCGACGAAACCCCCGAAGGCCGCTCGATCGTCACGCTGGTCAAGGACCGGTACGGGCTCGAGCCCCCCGACACCGACGGCGC
>JASHUG010000122.1 GCA_030040155.1 Streptosporangiaceae bacterium
AGTTCTCGTCGCGGGCGCCGGGCCGGGGCGGGTGACCGGCGCCGACTCAGATCTTGCTGACCTGGTCGAAGGACAGCTCAACCGGGGTCTCTCGGCCGAAGATCGAGACCAGCACCTTGAGCTTCTGCGTGTCGGGGTTGATCTCGTTCACCGTGGCCGGCAACGTCGCGAAGGGCCCGTCCATCACGGTAACGGACTGACCGACCTCGAAGTCGACAGCGGCCGCGCGCAAGGTCTCGGCCTTCTTCGCGGCCTTCTCCTCGGGCTCGGGCGCAAGCAGGCTTGCGACCTCGTCCAGGCTCAACGGCGATGGCCGGCTTGACAGCCCGACAAACCCCGTCACGCCCGGTGTATTACGCACCGCAGCCCAGGACTCGTCGGTCAGGTCCATGCGGACCAGGATGTAGCCAGGCAGCACCTTCTCCTGGACCTGCTGCCGCTTGCCGGACTTGATCTCGATTACCTCGTGGGTGGGAACCTCGATCTGGAAGATGTAATCCTCCATGTTGAGCGACTGAGTGCGGCTCTCGAGGTTGGTACGAACCCGGTTCTCATACCCGGCGTAGGAGTGCACCACGTACCAGTCGCCCGGCAGGGTGCGAAGCTCGGACTTGAACCTGGTGATCGGGTCGACGTCTGAGTCCTCGTCGGCAGCTTCGTCCGCGGCGGCGGTCTCTGGCTCATCCGCCGCGGTTTCCGGGGCGGCCAGTAGCTCATCGCTCACGGATCCGCCGTTGCGGACCTCGTCTGGGCTGCCGCCCAGCGCTATGCGCGCCAGCTCGACATCGGACTGGCCGCCGGTCTCGGCCGCGGCTTCCTCCGCCGTCTGTTCCTCTGGCGGCAGTTCGGACTCGGACACGTTCCTCTTTCTCCCTGCGCTGTCGTGCGCTCTGGCCATGCCCCGGCGCTGCGCGTCAGTGCCGGAAAGCAGGCCAAGGCCCTGTGATCATGGTGCCACGCGCAGTACGCGGACCACTACCCAGCCGGTTAAACCTCAGCCGAAGAGGGCGAACACCAGCCTGGTGAACCCGTAGTCAAGGCCGGTGACCAACCCCACCATGACCAGGATGAAGACCAGCGCGGATGTGGTGTAGGTGATGAGCTCCTTGCGCGTCGGCCAGACGACCTTCCGAAGCTCGTCCCGGACTTCGGTAACGAACTGGGCAGGCGTGGTGCGATCCTGCTTTGCCGGCCCCTTGGGCTTGGCGGCCCGGTCCGGAGCCGGTCCACGAGTCTGAGTCGCCATGTCCTCACCTGAGCACTAAATCCACTGTCGGCTGGTAGCCGCCATTGCCCGCAAGCCGCGGGCCGTACTCGCAGGGCAGGAGGGACTCGAACCCCCAACCGCCGGTTTTGGAGACCGGAACTCTAGCCAATTGAGCTACTGCCCTCTGACGGCCTGTACGGGCATGCACGGGCCACTGGTGAACCATCACCAGAACCGAAAGTGTACGTGGCCCCGGGCCCGACGTCGAACTGTACAGCGCAGCGGTCCGTCGCCTCGATCAACTTCCGCCGCCAGGGAAGATGCCGGACAATCACCGCATTCGCCACGACCCGGCCCCGTTCAGGAACGGGGTTCACCCGCGGGATGCGACGATGGATCACATGGCTCACTCCTCGACGGGAATATCTGCCCGGATCTCCTCCATCGCCGAATCGGCCACGCTCGCGGTGGACTCAAAGGCGAAGGCACTCAAGGCGGCCGGGCGGCCGGTCATCGGGTTCGGCGCCGGGGAGCCCGACTTTCCCACGCCCGAGTACATCGTCGAGGCCGCGCAGCGCGCCTGCGCGGAGCCGCAGTTCCACAAGTACACACCGACGGCGGGGCTGCCCGAGCTGCGCGAGGCAGTCGCGGCCAAGACCGCAAGGGACTCGGGCCTGGTCGTCGAGCCAAGCCAGGTGCTCATTACCAACGGCGGCAAGCACGCGGTGTACGAGGCGTTCGCCACGCTGCTCGACCCCGGCGATGAGGTGCTCATGCCCACGCCGTACTGGACGACCTATCCGGAGTCGGTTGCGCTAGCGGGCGGCGTGCCGGTACTGGTGCCGACGGACGAGTCAAGCGGCTACCTGGCCTCGGTCGAGCAACTCGAGGCGCTCAGAACGGACCGGACCAAACTGCTGCTGTTCGTCTCGCCATCCAACCCGACCGGAGCGGTTTACCCGCCAGAGCAGGTTGCGGAGATCGGCCGCTGGGCCGCGGAACGTGACATCTGGGTTATCACCGACGAGATCTACGAGCACCTCGTCTACGGCGACGCACGGTTCACTTCCATGCCCGTGGCGGTCCCGGAGCTCGCCGACCGGTGCGTGGTGCTAAACGGGGTTGCCAAAACCTACGCGATGACCGGCTGGCGCGTTGGGTGGATGATCGGGCCTGCAGACGTGATCAAGGCGGCGGCGAACCTGCAGTCGCACTCGACCTCCAACGTCTGCAACGTAGCCCAGGCCGCTGCGCTGGCTGCTGTCTCCGGCGACCTGTCCGCGGTAGCGCAGATGCGCACCGCGTTCGACCGGCGGCGTCAGGTCATGACCTCGATGCTGAATGACGTGCCCGGCGTGGTCTGCCCGCTGCCCCAAGGCGCGTTCTACTGCTATCCGTCGATCAAGGGCGTGCTCGGCCGGGAAATCGCGGGCCGCCGCCCGACCACCTCCAACGAGCTGGCCGAGGTGCTGCTCGACGAGGGGGACGTCGCGGTCGTGCCGGGCGAGGCGTTCGGCACGAATGGCTACTTCAGGATGTCGTGCGCGCTCGGGGACGCCGACCTCGAGGAAGGCGTTACCAGGCTCGCGAAACTGCTCAGCGCTGCCCGCTAGCCACGCAGCAGCGCATACCGGGCTGGCACACTGGCCTGATGCCCCGGCCGCTTGCCGCCCTCCCGAAGGCACATCTGCACCTGCATTTCACCGGCTCGATGCGGCACCCCACGCTGGTCGAGCTGGCCGCGTTGCACGGCGTCCACCTGCCGGAGGCACTGGCCGACGAGTGGCCGCCGCGGCTGTCCGCGGCCGACGAGCGCGGCTGGTTCCGCTTTCAGCGGCTATATGACATCGCCAGGTCGGTCGTGCGCACGCCGGCCGACGTGCACCGCTTGCTCATGGAGGCGGCGCAGGACGAGCGCGCCGACGGATCGGGCTGGCTGGAACTGCAGATCGACCCCTCCGGCTATGCCGCCAGGTTCGGCGGGCTCACGCCCACGCTCGAGCTGGTGCTCGAGGCCGCGGCGCGAGCGCACGAGATGACCGGCGTCGGGATC
>JASHUG010000123.1 GCA_030040155.1 Streptosporangiaceae bacterium
ACCGCGGTCCCGCTGGGTCGTCCGGGCCGCCCACCACCGGCGCTGCCGCGCGGCGCCGCAGCCGATCCCCGACGCGCCCGATCACGCCCGGTCTTGGTCTCCATCGGTTAGCTCGCCCTCCTGAAAGCCGCGGGCCTAGTGCCCTGTGCCGGTCGCGCCCGCCCCTGGGCTGCCGTGGTCTGGTTTCGCGTCCTCGCCGCCTGCGAGCCGTCGGGTGCTCATGCCGCCGCCCTGATCCGCTCGGCCGCGCGCAGCCTGGCCTGGGCGGCTCGCGGGTTGGCGGCAACCTCCGCCTGAGACGGCCGTTCCGCGCCCCTGGTCAAAAGGCGGAGCTCGGGCTGGGCCGACTCCAGCGTGACCGGCAGGCCACGCGGGGTGGTGTCAGTCGATCGGACCGCCAGCGCGCGCTTGACCGCCCGGTCCTCGAGCGAGTGGTAGGCGAGCGCGACGATCCGTCCCCCGACCGCGATCGCGTCCAGCGCCGCGGGGAGCGCGCGATGGAGCGCGTCGAGCTCTCCGTTGACCTCGATCCGCAGGGCCTGGAACGTTCGCTTGGCCGGGTTGCCGCCGGTCCGCCTGGCCGGCGCGGGTATCGAGTCACGGACGATTTCCGCGAGCCGGCGGGTCGAGGTCAGCGGGGTGTGCTCCCGCTCGCGCACGACCGAGTCGGCGATCCGGCGGGCGAAGCGCTCCTCGCCGTACTCGCGGAGCACCCTGGCCAGGCGGTCGGCGGGATAGGTATTGAGTACGTCGGCGGCGGTCAGCGTGCCCGCCTGGTTCATCCGCATGTCGAGCGGGGCGTCCTGCGAGTACGAAAAGCCGCGGCTGACGTCGTCCAGCTGCGGCGATGAAACGCCGAGGTCGAACAGCACACCCTGGACCACGCGCAATCCGAGCCGGGCCAGGATCTGCGGCAGCTCGTCGTAGACGGCCTGGACGAGCGTGACGCGATCGGAGAAGGCCACGAGTACCTGCCGCGACTGTTCAACAGCCGCCGCATCGGTATCAATGCCGATCAGGGTCAGTCCGGGATGGGCGGATAGCAGCGCGCTGGCGTGCCCGGCGCGTCCGAGGGTCGCATCGATGAGCACCGCCCCTGGCGGCTCGAGAGCAGGCGCGAGCAGCTCGACCACCCGGTCTCGCATGACCGGCAGATGCGCAGCCGAAGCCGTACTCATCACGCCCCCTCGGTTTCCGGCCGCCACCCGCGGTGGCGGCCGCACTGGCTCGCCTCAGATGCCGGAGCCGCTCGCTTATCAGGCCGGGCTGGCCGCCGACATCCGATGCCCGGCCAGGCCCCCATCCGCGCGACTGCACTGACGGCCGGACGGTCCGCCTGACGCCGGGGAAGTGACGTCAGCCGGGTCAGACCCTCCAGCACGGGTGGAGACCTCGCCGGGCATCCGCGCCGGCCGCGATTGCTGCCGCACGACGACCGGCACCTACAGAACTCCGGGCAGCACCTCCTCAGATGCGTCGGAGAACGCGTCCTCTTGCGCGGTCAGGTAGGTGGTCCAGGCCTCGGCGTCCCAGACCTCAAGCCGCGTGTTGGCTCCGATCACCACGCAGTCCCGCTGCAGGCCCGCGTACTCGCGCAGGCTGAGCGGGATGGTCACGCGGCCCTGCTTGTCCAGTTCCTCGTCCGAGGCGCTGGCGAAGAACACCCGGCTGTAGTCCCTGACGGCCTTTGCCGTCACCGGCGCCGTTCGCAGCGCCTCGGTGATCCGGCCGAACTCGCTGACCGGGAATACGTACAAGCACCGTTCCTGGCCCTTGGTCAGGACCAGGCCCGCGGACAGCTCCTCGCGGTACTTCGCCGGCAGGATGAGTCGGCCCTTCTCGTCGAGGCGAGGCGTGTGGGTGCCAAGGAACACCCGGTCCACCTCCCCTGTCCCCCACCCGATGCGTTCCGTGGGCCATTTCGGCCCCACGGGGCACCACTGTACTCCACTCTCCTCCACCGTCAATTCCAACCACCGCGTGAGGCGGCCAGTGGCGTGCCGATTGCCCAGGTCAGCGGGGTGGGGCAAAGTGGAGCCTCGATACCCGGCGCGGCGCTCAAGCCGGCCCGCCGACGCGCGCGTGTACTCAAATGGGCCCCGCCAGGGAAGTGTCAGCGGTAAGGGCAGTGGAAAGTCACCGCAGTGTTACTACGCCGATATGTGAGCGGAATCGCTTGGCGGGCATACGAGGACGTACTGTCTGAACGCACGGTTTAGTCAATGGCGATGAACCGTTGCACCGCGTAATGCGTGCGTAACGTTACGAACTGGGCGCCTGGAGGAACACGTGGTCACCCATACGGGGCAGTCGGCAGACCGATCGCTTGACGAACTTGTGGACGTCGCCCGACAGGTGAGCGCGGCCGTGCAGAGCGTCATCGCTGGCAAGCCCGACGCGGTCCGACTAGCGCTCACCGTGCTGCTTGCCGAGGGCCACATCCTCATCGAGGACGTCCCCGGCGTCGGCAAGACCATGATGGCCAAGGCTCTGGCTCGTTCCATTGACTGCTCGGTGCGGCGCGTTCAGTTCACCCCCGACCTGCTGCCGAGCGACATCACCGGCGTCAGCGCCTTCAACCAGGAGATACGCGAGTTCGAGTTCAAGCCAGGACCGATCTTCGCCAATGTCGTGCTCGGCGACGAGATCAACCGGGCATCGCCCAAGACTCAGTCGGCGCTGCTGGAATCGATGGAAGAGCGCCAGGTGACGGTCGACGGCACGACCTATCCACTTAGCCCGCCGTTCATGGTGATCGCGACGCAGAACCCGGTGGAGATGGAGGGCACCTATCCGCTGCCGGAAGCGCAGCGCGACCGGTTCATGATCCGGCTGTCCATCGGTTACCCCGACCGGGACTCCGAGATGCTGATGCTCGACTCGCACGGCTCAAGCGAGCCACTCGACGACCTCAAGCCGGTCGCCCAGGCCAGCGACATCCGCGCGCTGGTCGCGGCGGTGCGTGAGGTGCACGTGTCCGGGCCGATCCGGCAGTACATCATTGACGTCGTGACGGCCACCAGATCCTCCGCCGAGCTACGGCTGGGCGCCTCCCCACGGGCCGCGCTGCACCTCATGCGCGCGAGCCGCGCATATGCCGCGCTGGACGGCCGTGACTTCGTGATACCCGACGACGTGCAGGCGCTCGCGGTGCCGGTTCTGGCGCACAGGCTGCTGCCCAGCACCGCGGCCATGGTCGGCCGGGAACTGCCGGACCAGATCCTGACCACGATCGTCAGGCGGCTGCCCCTGCCTAGCCGGTAAGGGCGCGTTACCGGTCAAACGGCCACGGCAGCGTATTCAAACAACGGCAGCCGGAAGGGAGAGCCGAGGTGCGGACATCGTTCCTGGCCGTTCTGACGACACGCGGCACCTCATTCCTGGCGGCGGGCATCGCTGCCGCGCTGGCCGGATACTTGCTCGGCGAGCGCAGCCTGCTGTGTGTCGGGATGGCGCTGATAGCGCTGCCGCTCCTCACTGTTTTCGCCACCCGACGCGCCCACTACCGGCTTACCTGTGCCCGGCTGATCAGCCCTCCGCGGATCGCGGCCGGCGGCACCGCCCAGGTCATGCTGCGGCTGCACAACATCTCCAGGCTCCCGACCGGGCTGATCCTGGCCGAGGACGCCATCCCGTACGCGCTCGGCACCCGGCCCAGGTACGTGCTGGACAAGATCGAGCGCAACGGGAGCCGGGAGCTGACCTATTCGCTGCGGTCGGATCTGCGCGGGAAGTTCGAGGTCGGTCCGCTTCAGCTGCGAGTCGCGGACTCCTTCGGCCTGGTCGAGATAGCTCGGTCGTTCTCCGGCCGGACCCAGTTCGTGGTCACGCCCAAGGTCTACCCGCTGTCGCGGACCATGATCAGCCGGGCCTGGGCCGGTGAAGGCGACGGCCGGTCCCGCCTGACCGCCACCGCCGGCGAGGACGACGTGATCCCCCGGTCCTATCGCGATGGCGATGACCTGCGCCGCGTGCACTGGCGCTCGACGGCCAGGTACGGCGAACTGATGGTGCGCAGGGAGGAGCAGCGCTGGCGGAACCGGGCCACGCTGCTGCTGGACTCGCGGGCGTCTGCACATATGGGCAGCGGGCCGAGTTCGTCTTTCGAGCTGGCCGTCAGCGCTGCCGCATCGATCGGCGTCCACCTCGCCCAGGAAGGCCTGTCCGGCCAGCTAGTCACCCATGACGGTGCGATCCTGGGCGGCGGGATGGCCTTCGAGGACATGCTGCTTGACGCGCTTGCGGTGATTAAGCCGTCGCGGATCCGCGACTTGTCTGGCGGCATCAAGGAACTAAGGATCGCCGGCGCCGGGTTGATCATCGCCGTGATGGGCCGGTTGACCGAAGCCGAGGCCAGGCACCTGGCCACCTGCCGCAACGAGGGCAGCCAGGCAATCGCGCTGCTGCTGGCGGTCAACACGTGGGCCGATCCGCGATGGAGCGGCGCCGACAGCGGCGACACAAGCGCGGGATCACCCGGATCGACGGCCAACGGGCACAGCCACGCAGGAGCGCAGGCGCTGGCCGACCAGGCCGGACCGAACGGCGATCGCCGGCCGGACCGCACAGACGAGACGGTTCCGGCCGCGACCATACTGCGGGCGGCGGGCTGGCACATCATCCGGATCGAGGCGGGAATGCCGCTCGCCACGGCCTGGCAGCAGTTGCCACGAGCAGCCGAGATGCTCGTCCCCGCCGCGACCCTCGGCGGCCACGACTATGAGCAGCCGGGACGGCCAGCATGATGAATCACCGTCTCACCGCGGCGGCGGCCCTGGCCACGGTCTGCGCGTCGTTCTCGCTGTTCGCGGTCCTGAGCGGGGCGAGCTGGCTGATCCAGGGCATCGGCGCGATCGTGCTGATCGCGCTGGCGGGCACCCTCACCAGGGCGGCCACGGCTCCGGCTGCAATCGGCGCCACCATCGCGGTGCTGATCGCATCGGTCCCGCTGATGGTTGGCTTTGGCTGGGCCGGCCTGATCGGCGGACTGGCGCTGATAGCGGTCGCGGCGCTCAGCGCGACGGGCAACCGGACGGCCAGGGGCTTCGCGATGCTGGCGACCTATTGCTCGTTCCTGCTGATCTACCTGAACATCCTTTTCGCGGATGCTCACTCCTACCTTTGGGTGATCCCGTCGCGCGCGTCGGTAACCCATCTCCTGCGACTGCCCTCCCAGGCGTCACCCGAGTTCCACTCTTCACCGCCGGTTACGGCCACGAGGCCGGTGGATCTGGTGGCGGTCGCAGGCATCGGCGCCGTGGCGATCATCGTCGATTACATTGCGGTACGGCTCCGGCGGCCCGCGCTGGCCGGGCTTCCGCTGCTGCTGCTCTTCAGCGTGCCGGTGGCGAGCAACCTGAAGGGCTTCAGTTTCGGCCAGTCCATCTCGTTCGCAATTGCAGTCGCCGGCTATCTGACTCTGCTGTCCACCGACGGCCGGCAGCGACTTCGGATGTGGGGCCGGCTCGTGACGGTGCGCCGCATTACCGGCGCGGACGATGGCGTAACGGGGCCCGACACCAGGGACCTGGCCGCGACCGGCCGGCGCGTTGGCCTCGCGGCCATCTGCCTGGCGATCGCCATCCCGATCGCCCTGCCGACCTCGAAGCCGCACGACATCTTCAGCAAGCTCGGCAACGGAACCGGCGGCAGTGGCGGCGGCTCAAGCGACGAGACGTCCCCGCTGACCGATATCCAGCAGGACCTGACCGAGGGCAAACCGCTGGCGATCCTGTCCTACACCACCAGTGAGGATGCGCAGCAGGCACGCCAGCAGTACCTGGGGCAGTGGGTGATGAACTACGACCAGGCCAGCCAGTCGTGGGAGGTGGACTACGGCAAGGCCCAGTCGATCCTGCCGCCGAGGATGCCGTACCTGGTGCCTGGGGTCCAGGCCGGCACCACCTCCACTAACAGCGTCACGACCAGCCTCGACATCGGTCTCCAGCCTGCGCAGACGCCGGTGCCGGTGCCCTACGCCCCGACCCGGATCACCGGCCCCGGTGCCAAGCAGCTAGCCGAGGAGTCGGGCACGCTGATGGTGCTGGCTGACGACCAGCAAAAGAACATGCGGGTAACCGTCACCAGCGAGGTCACCGATCCCACCGCGACCCAGCTTTACGACGACGCCCAGCTCATGCCGCCCTCCATCCAGAACGCCTTCGGTAACTACAAGGGACCGGACGCGAGCCAGCTGCGGTCAATAGCGTACAAGTACACCAATGGCACCACTGATCCCTTCCTGGAGGCCATCGACCTGCAGAACTGGTTCCGCGCCGACTTCGCCTATAGCCTGAAGCCCGATCTTCCGAACACCAGCGGCTGGCTGCTGGACTTCCTCGATAAGGGCCGCCGCGGCTACTGTGTGCAGTTCGCAGTGGCATTCGCGGTCCTGGCCAGGCTGGTCGGCATCCCGTCCCGTGTCGTTGTCGGTTTCACCGCAGGAACGCAATCTGCCGACGGCACCTGGCAGGTGACCTCGCATGACGCGCATGCCTGGCCCGAGCTGTTCTTCCCAGGGTTTGGGTGGGTTCGGTTCGAGCCGACCCCGGCCGGGTCAGCGGTGGGCCAGGGCACGGCGGAAGCGCCCGCGTACACGACCAAGGTGCACCTCGGCGCGGTTACTCCGACGCCCAGCCCCAGCTCCAGCACTCTGCCGTCCACTGCGCCGGGCAAGACGTCCACAGACACCCTTAAGGGCTGCCACTTCCTGCACGCGAACGCCTGCCGGAACCCGGGCGCAGGGGGTCAATCCGCCGCGAGTTCGGCCGGATCGGACGACTTCCCGATCGGCATCCCGATTGCGATCGTGGCGGTCCTGCTGCTGGCGTCGCCCGCCCTGGGCCGCTGGGTCACCAGGCGCCGGCGCTGGATGGCCTCCTCGACCGACTCGGCACTCGCGCTGGCCGCCTGGAGCGAACTGCACGACGACCTGACCGACTACGGCATCGACACGCTGCCGAGCGATTCGCCGCGGACGACGGTCATCAGGGTGGCCGAGGCCGCACACCTCAGGCCTGTCCCGCGCCAGGCTCTGGCCAGGATCGCCTCGGCGGTAGAGCGCGCGCAATACTCGCTCGCGACGCTGCCCGGGGCCAGGCTCAGGACCGACGTGGCCGCCGTGCGCAAGGCGCTGGCCTCGAACGCCACGACGCCGCAGCGCCTGCGGGCCCTGCTGCTGCCGCCGTCCACCGTCGCCGCCGTCGTCGGTGCGCTGCAGTCAGCGGGCCGGGCCACCAGCTGGATTGACTCTTCCTGGCCGACGATGCGCCACCAGTTCCGCCGGATCCTCCCGCACCGGGCCAGCTAACCCATTACCAGGCCCGCGCAGCCTGAAAGACCGCGCGTTCGCAGCCGACGGCTGGGCGGTCGAGCTAGCGGTCGCGCTCCTGGCGACGACGCCAGCGCTCTTCCATCCGTTCCATCATGCCGCCGCCCGAGCTGCTCGCGGGCTTGGGGTGCTTGCGGCCCTTTGCCCGGTGTTCGACCAGGAAGCCGGTCATCTTCCGGTAACTCGCAATGGCCCACAGGCTGCTGGCGAGCATGATCACGAAGCCGGCCACGTCGAGGTACGCGTGCTTCGTCAGCAAGCCAGCCACCAGCACGCCAATGCCAACCAGGAAGCCGATGGCCGACTGGATAACCCGTCGCCGGTAGTGCACCCTGGGGTCCTTGGCCCGCATGACCCTGGCAAGTCGCGGATGATCGGCATACAGCGCCTGCTCAATCTGCTCGAGCTGGCGCTGCTCGTGCTCAGAGAGCGGCACTTCGCCTCCCATACACTCGGCCTGCGACAACCGCCGCGTGACCCATCGCTATACGCCCAGAATACGAGCGCCAGGGCGTCTTGTGGAAGGGTACACGGCAGCAAGAGGTCTGGAACCCAGGCGCCATGCTCACGCTCCGTAATCAGACAGGCCGGCTTCGGCCGACGCCGCCCGCTAGCATGCCGTGACTGCCCGGCATGCCCCTATATGCCCAGCGAAACCGGGGCCAATCACCGCGCGGCGTTTGCGGAAGATCATCCGTTGACGCGACCTGATCGGCGCACATCGGCAGCCGGGCGGCGGGCATGCTGGCCCGCCGCCCGCTCGACGAGCGTCGCGGGCCGGATCGCGTCGGTCCCGAACCGGCTCGCGATCCGGTCGACGGCGGACTCGGCATCGCGCCAGGGCACTGCTCGCTCGCCGAGGGCCAGCTGGGTCTGCGCCGCGGCCGCGGGCACCAGGCCGGTGGCCCGTACTCCGACCAGCCGCAGCCGGGCCCGCCCGCTGAGGCCAGACGCCGCGTACAGCGCGCACGCCGTCTCGTAGATCTGCCGCGTGACGTCGGTGGGCTCGGGCAGCGTCCGCGACCGGGTGATCGTCTTGAAGTCGGCCTTCCGCAACTTGATCACGACGGTACGGGCCGCGCATCCGGAGGAGCGCAGCGCCCGCGCCGTCCGGCGCGAGAGCCGCAACAGCTCGCGCCGGATGACCTCGGGCTCGGAGACGTCCACGTCGAAGGTCTCCTCGGCGCCGACGCTCTTTTCCCGCACGGCAGTCTCGACCTCGCGGCTGTCGCGGCCGGAGGCAAGCGCGGTCAGGTGCGCCGCCGCGGCCGGCCCGAGCTCAGCCTCCAGCGCGCTGGCCGGCGTCGCGGCGATGTCGCCGACGGTCCGCAGACCGAGCCTGGCCAGGGTCGCGCCAGTGTGCTGGCCAACACCCCACAGCGCCGATACCGGCAGCGGATGCAGGAACTCCAGGACCCGGTCGGCGGGGATGACCAGCAGGCCGTCCGGCTTGCACTGCACCGACGCGAGCTTGGCCAGGAACTTGTTCGGCGCAACGCCGACCGAGCAGGTGATCTGCTGCTGCTCGGCGACCCGCTGCCGGATGCGCTGCCCGATCGTGGCCGGCGAGCCGAGCAGCCGGGTCGCGCCGGAGACATCAAGGAACGCCTCGTCCAGCGACAGCGGCTGCACCAGCGGCGTCACGTCGCGGAAGATCGCCATGACCTCCTTGGACACGGCGCCGTAGAGGCCGTGCCTGGGCGGGACCACGGTGGCGTGCGGGCACAGCCGCCTGGCCCTGGACATGGGCATGGCGGAGCGCACTCCGAACTCCCTGGCCTGATAAGTCGCCGAGAGCACCACGCTGCGGCCTGACAAGCCGCCCACGATGACGGGCTTGCCCGCCAGGTCGGGCCGGTCGCGAATTTCGACGCTGGCGTAGAAAGCGTCCATGTCGACGTGCAGGATGGGACAGCCGCTGTCGTCGGGTGCGGGAGCTTGCGCAGGTCCGCCCATGTCTCACCTGCCAGCACTAGCCCCTGGAGTTCAGCACGACTGTAGCGCGGGCCGGTGACAATCGGCCTCGCCTGCGACGGTCAGAGCGTCAGCGTGGGCTTGAGGTCAAGGAGCCGGCCGAGCAGGCCGTTCACGAACGACGAGGAGTCGTCGGTGGACAGCTCGCCCGCCAGCGTGACGGCCTCGCTGATCGCGACGGCGTCGGGCACGTCCGCGCTCCACAGCAACTCGTACGCGCCGATCCGCAGGATGTTGCGGTCCACGGCCGGCATCCGCTCCAGCGTCCAGCCCTCTGCGTGCGCCCCGAGCAGCGCGTCGATCTGCTCGGAGTGCGCCTGGACGCCGCGCACGAGCTCCGCCGCGTAGTCCGAGACCGGCGGGTCCGCCGCGGCGACGCGCTCGGCCAGCAGCTCAAGCACCGGCTCACCGCGAACCTCCGCCTCGAACAGGATGTCAAGGGCCCGCTTCCTTGCCTTACTGCGCGCTGCCATGACTGCCTGCTCCGGTAGTAGCTGGACGGGGTGGCTCAGGCGCGGCCGAGGTAGGCGCCGGACCGGGTGTCGACGCGGATCTTCTCGCCGGTGGTGATGAACAGCGGCACCTGGATCTGCGCGCCAGTGTCCAGCGTGGCGGGCTTGGTGCCGCCGGTGGACCGGTCCCCCTGCAGCCCGGGGTCGGTGTGCTCGACCGTGAGCTCAACGGCGGCGGGCAGCTCGACGTACAGCGGGGTGCCGTCGTTGAACGCGATCGTCGCGGTCTGCTCCTCAAGCAGGTAGTTGGCGGCGTCGCCAACGACCGAGGCGGGAATGTGCGGCTGGTCGTAGTCGGTGGTGTCCATGAAGACGAAGTCGTCGCCTTCCCGGTACAGGTACTGCATCTCGCGCTTGTCGACGTTAGCCACCTCAACCCTGACGCCGGCGTTGAAGGTGCGGTCCACGACCTTGCCGGACAGCACGTTCTTCAGCTTGGTGCGCACGAAGGCGCCGCCTTTGCCCGGCTTGACGTGCTGGAACTCCACGACGTTCCAGAGCTGGCCGTCGATGTTCAGCGTCATGCCGTTCTTCAGGTCATTTGTCGTGGCCACGGTGGTTTTCTCCTGCATCCATGGACCGCCGCGTCCTGGCCTACAGGACGAGCAGTTCCTTGGTGGTCGTGGTGAGGATCTGCGCCGGCTCCGTCGCGACCTCGGGCCCGGCCCTGCCTGCCCGGACGACGAGGGTGTCTTCGATCCGGACGCCGCCCCGGCCGGGCACGTAGACGCCAGGCTCGACGGTGACGGGAACCCGGTCAAACAGTCTACCTGTCCGGCCGTATCCCATCATCGGAGCTTCGTGCACCTCCAGCCCGATGCCATGGCCCAGGCCGTGCTGGAAATGCCCGCCGTGTCCTGCTGCCTCGATGATGTCGCGCGCACTCGCATCGACATCCCGGACGTCGGCGCCGGGAACGGCCGCTGCCACCCCGGCCGCCTGGGCCACCGCGACCAGTTCGTAAATCTCCCGCTGCCAGGCATCCGGCTCGCCCAGGGCTACCGTCCTGGTCATGTCCGCGTGATACCCCTGGTAGCGCGCCCCGCAGTCGATGGTGATCAGGTCACCGGCCTGGAATCGGCGGCCGGTCCGCGCATGATGCGGGATCGCGCCGTTCGGCCCGCTAGCCACGATCGAATCGAACGCAATGCCGTCAGCACCGAGATCCACCATGGCCCGCTCCAGCAGGACGGCGTACTCCCGCTCGGACCGGCCGGGGATGATCGCGCCAAGCACGGCATCGAAGGCCTCGCAGGTCAGGGCGCAGGCCTTCGCGATAAGGCCGATCTCGGACTCGTCCTTGATCATGCGCAGTTCCTCGACGGCGTGGCCTAGCGGGACGAGCTCGGGCGCGCCGTCGGTGCGGGCCAGGACTTTGTACCGCTCGAACGTCAGGTCCTGCGCCTCGAACGCGAGCACCCGGTAGCCGCGCACGGCGGCCAGGCGGGCCAGGGCCTCGTCGACCTGGCGCTCGGTGACCAGCTCAATATCCGGGCAGTCCCGCGCCGCCGCCTCGGCGTACCGGGAATCGGTGGCCAGCACGCCGTCACCCTCGGCGGGCAGCAAGAGGGCGGCGTTGGAGCTGACGAGTCCGGACAGATAGCGCACGTTGGCCGGGCTGGTGATGAGCGCCGCGTCGGCGCCGACAGCGGCGATCTTCTGCTGGGCAAGGGAACGACGGGTTGCGTGTATTTCGGCCACCCGTTGACTTTAGCCACTGGCGCCACCGTCATCGAGAGCGCGGACCTGCGACGTCCTCGTCGGGCAGGTCGTCGCCGACGATGACGCCTCCGCCGCGACTCCAGCTCAGGTAGCGCCACGCCAGGTTAATCAGGGTGACCACGCGGTTCCGGTTGCCCAGGAGGTAGAACATGTGCAGGCCGAGCCAGGCCAGCCAGGCGAGCGTGCCGCGCAGCCGGATGCCGCTGGGCAGCTCCACCACCGCGGAACGACGGCCGATCGTCGCCATGATGCCCTTGTCGTGATAGCTGAACGTCTCAGTCGGCTGTCCAGCCATCAGGCGCTTGATCTGCTCGGCGGCGTGACGGCCCTCCTGGATGGCCGGCTGGGCCAGCTGCGGGACCGGATGCTCCCCGACGGACGAGACGTCGCCGACGGCGAAGACGCGCTCCTGCCCGACCACCCGCAGGTCGCTACCCACGTCGATGCGGCCCGCGTGCGCCCGCGGCAGCGAGGAGTTCCAGCCTTCGTCCGGTGCCTGAATCCCCGCGGTCCACACGGTCACGTCGCTACGGTGCGAGCTGCCGTCGGACAGCAGGACCTTGTCCGGGCCGATCTCCTTGATCGTCGCGTTGAGGATCACATCGACGCCGCGGTCAACGAGCTGCTGCCTGGCGTAGTCCCGCTCCTTCGCCTTGTACGACGAGAGCAGCGAGGATCCCATCTCGATCAGGCGGATCCTGACCTTCTTCGTGTCTATCTCTGGCCACGCGGCCGGCAGGGCGATGTTGCGCAGCTCGGCCAGCGTCCCGGCGAGCTCCACGCCGGTGGCGCCGCCGCCGACCATGGTGATGTCGAGCTCGGGATCCGCATCGCCCGACGCGCGGCGCTCGAACTCAAGCAGGAGCCGGTTGCGCAGCTCGATGGCGTCCCGCCGGGTGTACAGGCTCATGCTGTTCTGCGCCGCGCCGACAACGCCGTAGAAGTTCGCGCTCACGCCGGTGGCCAGGATCAGGTAGTCCCAGCGGTACTCGTGGCCGTCGGCCAGCCGGGCCGTCTGGCCAGCCAGGTCCAGGGCCGCCAGCTCGCCCTTGCGGAACTGCGCGCGGGTCTTACGGGTCACGCTCCACAGCGGGTACGCAACGTCAGACGAGGTCAGGCCGGCCGTCGCAACCTGGTAGAGCAGCGGCTGGAATGTGCTGTAAACGTTCCGGTCAACGAGCGTGACCCTGGCATTGCTGCGCGCGAGCCTGTCCAGCGCCGTCAACCCGGCGAATCCGCCGCCGACAACCAGCACGTGAGGTCCGTCCATGGACCGTTTTCCGGTTCGCACCGTGCTCCTTCCTTCGCCCGCTCTGTGCTGCCTGCCCTCCGGATCGGCCCAGAAACCGGACCGCGGCGCCGGGCGCGCCGCTAGCTCACGCGGCCAGGTCGCGGATCTGCTCGATGAGCGCGATCCGGTCCGCGTGCGTCGCGCCCATCGGGGCCACGTTCAGCGTCGTAACCCCTGACTCCCTCATCGCGGCGACCCGCTCGGCCACATACGACTTCGGCCCGATCAGCGACACGTTCTCCAGCAATTCCTGCGGGATCAGCGCCTCGGCTTCCTTCTTGCGGCCCGACAAGTAGGCGTCCTGGATCGCCGCGGCCTCCTTGTCGTAGCCGTACCTGACCGCCACGTTGTTGTAGAAGTTGCGACCCCTCGCCCCCATGCCGCCGATGTAGAGCGCCTGGACCGGCCGGATCAGGTCGATGAGGCCCTTCACGTCGTCGCCGATCGCCAGCGCCGTCTGCGCTATCACGTCAAGCGGGCCGAGCGCGGCATCCCGCTTCGCCCGGCCGGCCGCCAGCGACGGACCCCACACGTCCTTGGCCTTCTCCGGGTAGTAGAAGATCGGCTCCCAGCCCTCCGCGAGTTCGGCCGCCATCTCCACGTTCTTCGGGCCTAGTGCGGCCAGGATGATCGGGATGCGCTCGCGCACTGGGTGGTTGATCAGCTTGAGCGCCTTGCCGAGACCAGTGCCCTGGCCTTCCGGGAGCGGGATCTGGTAGTACCTGCCGCTGTACTCCAGCCGCTCGCGACGCCAGACGGCCCGGCATATCTCGATGGTTTCCCTGGTCCTGGCCAGGGGCGCGTCGTAGGGCACGCCGTGCCAGCCTTCGATCACCTGCGGGCCGGACGCGCCGATGCCGAGGGCGAACCGTCCGTCTGACACATAGTCGATCCCGGCGGCCGTCATCGCGGTCAGCGTCGGCGTCCGCGAGTACAGCTGCATGATTCCTGAGGCGAGCTGAACCCGCTCGGTCACCGCCGCCAGGTAGCCAAGCTGGCTTACCGCGTCGTAGCTGTAAGCCTCGGGCACGAAGACGATATCGAGCCCGGCCTTCTCGAAGTCGGCCAG
>JASHUG010000124.1 GCA_030040155.1 Streptosporangiaceae bacterium
TCCCGAGCCGGCCCGCAGCGGCAAGGGCGGCAGCCGCGTTGACCTCGCCGAACCCGACCCGGTCGTCGTAGCCGCCCGCAGGCCTGCTGCTGCGCGTGGTGCTGGTAGTGATCGCCGAGATCACCTCGGGATCGGTCAGCCGCGGGTACCTGGCCTTGATGAGCGCGGCGACTCCCGCCGTCAGCGCGCAGGCTGGGCTGGTGCCGCTGACGAGCCAGTACTGGCCGTCCCTGCCCTGGGCCGGTACCTCGGTGCCCGGTGCCGCTACCTGCACCGACAGGTTGTGGCTGGAGAAGCCGGCCGGCTGGCCCTCCTGGTTGACGGCGCCCACCGCGAGGACGCCGGGGTAGTCCGCAGGGAAGGAGTAGGGGGAATGACCGGCACTGCTTTCGCCTGATTGTTCGCCGGAATTCCCGGCGGAGGCGACCACCACGACGTTGTGCTCGTAGGCATCCTGCAGCGCCTGGCGGACGATGCCGCTCTGCAGGCTGTAGCCGAGCGACATGCTGATCACCGCCGCGCCGTGGGTGACCGCGTAGGTGATGGCGCTTGCGAGCTCCTGCTGGCCGCGGGTGATCGACTCGTGCTCGTAACGAGAAAAGTTCGGATCGTCTGGGTCCGTGATCACCCGGATGGACAAGATCCTCGACTGCGGCGCGATCCCGATGATGCCGCTGGAGTCGCCCGGGCCGTGGCCGTGACCGGCTATCAGCGAAGCCATCCAGGTGCCGTGCACTCCCCAGTCAGGGCTTGTGGGCGGCGTGTCCACGCCGGTGAGGTTCGGGCCCTGGCGGACCGAGCCCACGAGGTCGGAGACGTTCCCGTCCACCCCGCTGTCGATGACTGCGACGAGCACTCCGCGGCCCTGCGTGATCTGCCAGGCCGGCTGCACGTTCAGGGCGTCAAGCACCCACATCTCGGTGTCGCGGACGCTATCGGCGCTGGCCGGGCCGGCCAGCCACACGGCCCCGCAGCTGGCGACGGCGATAGCGGCGGCAAGCCGGGCCAGCCGCCCGCCGAAGCGGCGCCTGCCTGCCTTCAGCATCCCGGTGATCCGGGACACTTGGGGATGGCGGGCGTTGTGCCAAGCAGCGTGTTCGCCGCCGAGGCCAGATCGTCGACCAGGCTGGTCATCTCCTGGTCGTAGTAATAATCGGAGGCCAGCCGCACGTGGGGCCTGCCGTCGGTGAAACCTGCCGCCGACATGATGACGTAGGGGCCTGCCGACACGACGTCGGAGAGTTGGCGCTGGCCCGCACCGAATCGGCTCGCTACGGTGCCGGCGACCGGCAGCGCGCGCACCGCGAGCGCGAGGTCTTGCCCGTGCGCAGTCAGGGCATGGGCTACCGCGAATGCCGCCTGGGTGTCTGGCAGCACGGCCACCCCGACGGTCGCGACCATGCTGCCGGATGAGTCAAGGTAGGTGGCTCGCAGGAGCGCCGAGCAGTGGGCTGCGGCCAGCACGGTCGCGGCGGCGGCCGAGACGCCCGAGGCGCAGCCCGTATCGGGCGAGATGGCCAGTCGGTGCGCCTCAAGCGTGAGGCCCTGGGTCGAGTTGACAGCCTGGGCCGAGACCTTGTACGCAACGGCGGCTGGGAAGATCTGGCCGGCCGACAGCGCCCGCCACCGTCGCGTCATCTCCCACGCCATGATCTGTCGCTGCTGCGCGGGCGTGAACTGGCGCGGCAGCAGCTGATGCGCAACTCCCACGGCCGCGGCGGCCAGGCCGCACAGGCCCAGGCCAAGCACCAGCACCATCGCCGTCCAGCGGGTCCCGCGGCCCGCCCGGCCCGGCCGGCCTTCGGCTAGCGTCTGCGGCTCGACCGCGATCCTTGGGTCCTGGCCAGGCCGCCCGACGCCCGGATGAGGCCAGGCCGGGGGCTCGCTGCCTGCGCTCTCACCCGGTCCTGGCTGCCACGTCACACCGGAAGCCTACGGCCTGACCGGGACCGTCCGGATCGAGACAGCGAGCCAGGCCGGGCCAATCGGCTCAGTAGGTCGGCAGGCTCG
Organism: Streptosporangiaceae bacterium; assembly: GCA_030040155.1. Classification (GTDB taxonomy): domain Bacteria; phylum Actinomycetota; class Actinomycetes; order Streptosporangiales; family Streptosporangiaceae; genus JAJYUU01. The sequence goes on from JASHUG010000124.1 coordinate 2,011, forward strand.
GGTCGACCTGGCTGACCCAGGCGAGCACGCCGCCGCCTACGTGGACGGCATCGGAGAAGCCTGCATTCTTCACCACTGCCAGGCACTCTGAGCTGCGCGCACCGCTCTTGCAGTGCAGCACGATCCGCTTGTCCTGGGGCAGCCGTTCGAGCGCGGCCCCGCTCAGGATCTGATCCTTCGGGATCAGGACGGAGCCAGGAATCGACACGATCTCATACTCGTTCGGCTCGCGCACATCGATGAGGAAGATGTCCTCATCGCTGTCCAGCATGGCCTTCAGCTCGGTTGCGGTGATCGTCGAGCCCGACGCGGCCTTCTGGGCGTCGTCCGACAGCACGCCGCAGAACGCGTCGTAGTCGATGAGCTCTGTGATCGTCGGGTTCTTCCCGCAGATCGCGCACTCCGGGTCCTTGCGAACCTTCACCGACCGGTAGCTCATCTCGAGCGCGTCATAGATCATCAGGCGGCCTGACAGGCTCTCGCCGACGCCGGTGATCAGCTTGATTGCCTCATTGACCTGAATCGAGCCGATCGACGCGCACAGCACGCCGAGGACACCGCCCTCGGCGCAGGACGGCACCATGCCCGGCGGCGGCGGGTCCGGGTACAGGCAGCGGTAGCAAGGTCCGTACTCGGCCCAGAACACGCTGGCCTGGCCATCAAACCGGAATATCGAGCCCCAGACGTAGGGCTTGCCGAGCAGGACGCACGCGTCATTGACCATATAGCGGGTGGCGAAATTGTCGGTGCCGTCTACTATCAGATCGAATTGGGAGAATATCTCCATTACATTGTCGACGCTGAGCTGCTCTTCAAACAGCACGACATTCACATAAGGGTTGATCTCGGCGATGCTGTCTCTCGCCGACTCCGCCTTCGGCCGACCGACGTCCGACTGGCCGTGGATCACCTGGCGCTGCAGGTTGGACTCGTCCACGACGTCGAAGTCGATGACGCCGAGCGTGCCCACTCCCGCGGCGGCCAGGTACAGCAGCGCGGGCGAGCCGAGGCCGCCTGCGCCGACGCACAGCACCTTGGCGTTCTTGAGCCGCTTCTGCCCGGTCATGCCGATCTCCGGGATGATGAGGTGGCGCGAGTAGCGCTTGACCTCGTCGACGGTGAGCTCAGCAGCAGGCTCGACGAGTGGTGGCAATGACACTTGCGGTCTCCAGGTCCAGGGGTTCCGGGGAGTCGGGGATAACCCCGTCACACAAGAACCAGCTTGGCACCCGCTGCATTCCGGCCGCCGGAAATGTCACTAGCCCCGAGTAAAACTCCAGACATGCAGGAGAATCTGCCCCCCGAATTACCCTTGCCCGCGCGTCAGCTGCCGGTGCGCCCGGTCGCGGTGCGCCGTATTGCGATACCGGACGCCGCCCCGCCTTATGACGACGAGCGGCCGCCGGGCGACCCGGCTGCCCGTGAACCGCAGCCGGACGAAGCTGCCGAGGCCCAACCGGAGCAGGACGACCCAGAGCCGCCAGCCTGGCCGAGCCAGTTCGCCCAGGTTCTGGCCGAGACGCTGGCCGGGGCTCGGCCCGCGCAGCAACTCAGGCCCTGGACCACCGAGCAGACGCGGCAACGGATCAGGCAGCTTGGCCCGATGCTGGCGACTGGCCAGCGGCCCAGGGTCCGGCGGATCATGACGTCCGCTCCGGCGCCCGATGTGCTCGAAATGACGGCGGTCGTCGGATTCGGCTCTCGGGTTCGCGTGCTTGCGCTCCGGCTGGAACGAGCCGAGGAGGCGCGCCAGCACTGGCGATGTACAGCCATCGAGTCGGCATGATGGCCGCGCGGGCACGGGGCGCCAGCGCACGCAGGCCCCGCCACTCGACAGCCGCCCGGCCCGGCCAGTGCCCGCGGGCGCCAGTTAGCGCGAACCCGGCCAGTTCCCTCGTGGGTTATCTGTTGCGAGGGTCACCGTGGCACTGCTTGAACTTACGGCCCGACCCGCACGGACATGGCGCGTTCCGTCCGACGTTGGCGAACTGCGCACCGTCGGCGGTCGTTGTGGAGTGCTGGGCCACACCCGAGCCGTCATCGCTGGGAGCGCTGTAGCTGAGCTGGCCCGAGCGCTTCGGCCGCGCTAGTCCGCGGGCAAGACCGGCCGGCAGCGCCGTCTCCTCGCTGGCGCCGTCGCCCGCGGGTCCGGCCTGCTGCGCGTGCCGGCCGCCCTGTTGCTGCGCGTGCCGGCCCTGCTGCTGCCTAGCCTGCTGTGCCCGCGCCGGCTGCGCCCGCTGGGCCTTCGTGGCCTGACCTTGCTGCGCACCCGCGGGCTGTGGCCTGGCCCCCTGTGGCCTGGCCCCCTGTGACCTGGCCGACTGAGACCCGGCCGACTGGGCAGGCTGGGCAGGCTGGAGTCGCGCCTGGACCGGCGCGGCGCCCGCGAGGGCCGTCGCGGCGGCCTGCGCCCCTGCCGCCCCGGCGTCCGCGGCGTCGGCGATGATCGGGTCCTCGACCGGCTGCACCTGCGCATTGAACAGGGTGCTGACCGACTCTTCCTTGATCCCTTCCATCATCGCCGTGAACATGTCATAGCCCTCGCGCTGGTACTCGATCAGCGGGTCACGCTGGCCGTAGCCACGCAGGCTGACGCCCTCACGGAGGTAGTCCATCTCGTAGAGGTGCTCGCGCCACTTGCGGTCGAGCACGGACAGCACGACCCGCCGCTCGAATTCACGCATGAGCTCGGGGGTCAGCTCCTGCTCTCGCCGCTCGTAGGCCGCGTGGGCGTCCGCTTGCACCAGCTCGGCGATGATCTCCTTGGTCAGGTGGGCCTTCTCGCCGCCAGCTTCTTCGACGACGTCACCGACGGACAT
>JASHUG010000125.1 GCA_030040155.1 Streptosporangiaceae bacterium
CGGCAGTATCGGTGGGCGCGCGGTCAGTTGCGAGACATCATGGCTCTGCTCGGGCGTCCATCGCGCTGAGCGCCGCTTGCGCTGACGCCATCAGGCTCAAGCCGTCGGCTCAGATTTCGCACCGCAGTTTTCGCACCGCAGTCTTCGCACCGCAGTTTTCGCACCGCACCTGCGGGTATCAGCCCCTGCACCGAGAGTTGTTGCCCGTGGTGCCGCGGGTGCGGTAGTCGCCGCTCACGGCGGGGGTAGCGGGGGGATCACCAGAAGTGTCCGTGCTCGTGCCGGTGCCCGACTCCTCGTGGCGCCGGGCGAACGAATTAGGGGGAACAAGTGCCACCAAGGACATCCAGCGCTGCTAGCCGACCATCAGCGAGGTCCGCTTCTCGCTCATCACGCACCTCGCGGTCGACAGCCAGCACGTCGCGGTCGACGGCAAGCACCTCGCGGCCGGCCGCCAAGAGAACGGTCACCGGAAATGGTCGTACCCGCCGCGCCGTCTCCAGCCAGCCGTGGCTGCACCAGCGCGGGGTAGAGGTGCAGAAATTCGGAACGGTGCGGCAATTCCCGATTGGCCTGTCCCACGACGCGCGGATGTACTCCTGCGAGCGTCTCAACAAGATCCTCGCCGATACGCAGATCCTCTATGCCCTGTATAAGAAGCATCACTGGCTTATGCGCGGGCCGACCTTCTACCAGCTGCATCTGCTCCTGGACAAGCACGCTGGGGAGCAGCTTGAGCTGGTCGACATGATCGCGGAGCGGGTGCAGACGCTCGGCGGAGTGGCTGTCGGCGATCCGCGGCACGTCGCGGAGATTACCTCGATCCCGCGGCCGCCGGACGGAGCCGAAGAGGTACCAGCGATGCTCTCCCGGCTGCTAGAGGCCCACGAGACGATCCTGATCGAGTCGCACGACGCGGCGGCGAGGACGATGGAGATGGGCGATGACGGAACCAACGACCTGCTAGTTTCCGACGTGATCAGGACTGGAGAGCTGGAAGCCTGGTTTCTCGCGGAGCACTTGGTGGATACTCCCCTAGTTCACGCCTGATCTCGGCGAGTTCCCGGCCGGATTCGTACAGACAGCACGTCGGTCAGGCCGCAATGCGGGACGATGGCGGCCAGCGGCCGGGTGCCGCAACCCTGCGCGGCGGCCAGCGGCCGGGCGGCGCAATCCTGCGCGGCGCCCGGTGCCACACCCGCGTAGCTCGGCGCCGCCTGCACCGCCCACAAACCCCGGCCGGGCTGGAGCACTGTGAACGTCTATTACCTTGCGGATGTGTGTTCAGTGGTTGACCGGTCGCCAGCGGTGCCGGCCGGAGTGATCATTCGTCCCATCAGGGAGGCCGACATACCGCTGCTGGCGCAGACGTTTCGCCGCGCCTACGGACCGGCTGCGGCCGGGACCCTCAGTGATGTGGTGGCCGAGATGACGGCAGCATTCGGCGGCGCCTGGGGTGCCCTGTGGCCACGGGCATCTCCGGCAGCCTGGCGAGGGGGACAGTTGGCGGGCGCGGTCCAGGCGGTACGCCGGCCGTCGTGGGAAGGTGCGCCCGACTGCCCGTGGCTGATCGACGTGTTCACAGACCCAAGTCACCGGCGAGCCGGAATCGCCCGCTCTCTGATCGGGGCTGCTTGTCGCGTGATGAGCGCGGCGGGTGAACCACGCGTAGGACTCACGGTAGACGAGGCAAACGTTGCCGCAGTCACCCTCTACAAGTCGCTTGGCTTCGCCGAGTCCGTCTAGGTAACGTCAGCGGCCCGCGTTATAGGCGATGGCAGTGACGCCAGGCGCCGAGGCATTGGCCTGGCGGTCAGTGATCGCCCACGTGGCGTTGCTGCCGGGGACAGCCGTTACCAACGTGGTCGTCGCGACGATGCCGCGCATCGCCGGGCCTGCATGCTCAACCGACCAGACCTTCCCGTTGAAGTGCGCAAAGACCAACGGCTCCCTCGCTCCCGACACACTGACCCCGGCCCACTGCGGCTGCCCACTGCGGCCTGGACTAATGCTCGTCATGAAACCAGCGCCCTTCGGATGCAGCACCTGATTCCACTTAGATCCGTTCCAGTGCGCGATCAGCGGCTCAGTGCCCGTGCATCCGGCCTCGACTTCGATCTTCGTGCAGAGGTAACCCGTTAGCCACACGCTCCGGGAAGTCACAGGCAACAAGTCCGAGATGAAGGTCACGCCTGACAGCGGCGGGATCGAGGTCCACCGCCCGGCGTTGTAGCGGGCAATGACACTGTCACCCTGGTCGGTGTAGTCCTCCAGCCACAGGTCGCGGGAACCGGTCGCGACCATGTCCGCGACCTCGCCCCCGAGGCGATTGGGAACATTGATCGCCTGCCAATGGGCCCCGGTCCAACGTTCAAGCAGGTAACCGTGCGAGTCCGTGTATCCGTACAGCCACGCGGTGCTGCCGGTGCCGGCGGCGATGCTGTAGACGGTCTGCGCCTGGAAGTCGCCGGGCAGTGGCACCCGCACCCACGCACTCCTCCTCCAGCGAACAACGAGATTCGTGCCGCCACTTCCGACATAGCCAAGCGCCCACGCTGTCGTCGGCGACGCAGAGCTAACCTGCACCATCTGCCCGACTCGTGGCTTGCCGGGAATCGCGTCCTTGACCCAGTGCCTGCCGTTCCACGACAGCAGGAGCGGGCCTAGCGTCGCCGACACGTTCTGAGTACCGGCCGCCCACGCCAGATCGCGGCTGCCAGCCGCAATCGAGTTGAGCACCGCTGGCCTGATCACACCGGCGGGCAACTGCATCGTGATCCAGCCGTCGGCGGATGAGCGGGCGGCAGCGTGCGCAGCGGATGGCACCGCTACCGTTCCGAACGTGAGCGCGGTGGCAGCCAGCAGGTAGGTTACGCGTAACTTCATAGCTTTTATTGTGCTCCGCTCCGTGTCGTCGGCAACAGTGCAAAATGTGCCAGCACCGGAGACGTCGGGACTGGCCGGTGCGGTCATCACTAGCCGCTACGGCAGCCCGTACTTGCGGTGGTTGAGCCTGGCACTCTGCACGACACCTGGGGCGACGCCGGAGCAGACGAACGCCAAGACAGCCACGGTCGCTTGGCGGCCATCGGCCCACGGGAAAGCCGACGCAACGACGCCGAGGCCTAGAGCGTCGGCCCAGACATAGACCTGGCTGGTCTGCCGTCGACCTCGCCGAAGCGTGCGCCAACTACGCCAGCGCGAGAGCCACGTCGGCACGCCACGGACAATACGGCCACCGAGGCAGAGCCCGGCTCCGGCAAGGCAGGTGATCGTCAGTCCGCGGACGGCCCTGTCATCGGAAGCCCTGAGTACTAGCGCCATAGCGCCCAGGATCAGCTGCCCCACGAGCAGCATGCTGACGTGCCGACGACACGGCCAGAGTTTCCGCGCGAGGACCGAGGTGGCCATGACCGTCGCAGCGGCGGCACCGACAAGGAGGAACACGACAGCACACTCCGTAAGGTGATCTCAGCAGCGCTTGTTCGGATGAAGCAATCCCGCAACGTGACCGCTCGCCAGCTCGGCCGGTCACGTTTGAGATTCGGCGAGGCTCCGCCGCCGGCTCGCCCACCTGCCGGTGTCGGCCGCGATCACGTCATTGACCTTGGCGATGAGCGCCTTCCTGGCCGCCTGATCGCGGCCGGCCACGGGCAGCAGCCGGTATTCGTTGACAGCGACCCACAGCTGAGACCAGGCGATGCCGAACGCGACCCAGTTCTCCTGCGCGTCCAGCACCTTGTACAGGCCAGCCAGCACGACGGTAGCGGCGGCGAGGATCGAGGTGGCCAGGGCTGGCGCCTTCAATGCCGCGGCAACCGTGGCACTCGCGCTGGTCAGCAGGATCAGCACTTCGTTGACCTGGTAGATGCGGCGCGAGTTGTCGCGGTGCCTGCCGTACCACGCGAGCTGGCGCATGGCGACTGCCAGTTCCGGGTCCGGCTCGTCCCAGGGATCGGTCTGTTCGTGGCGTCGGGCTGGCGTGGACACGGAGCCTCCTTGCGCGCATTGCGGGTAGCGAGCAGCTTGGGTTAGCCAAGCACGCACCGGCGAGATCGCGCCATACCTGGTCCATCCGGGCGAGGCGCGCCGCGTCTCGTGGTGCCGGCTAGCCCGTGATCACCACCACGTGACTCGTCGTGCCGGAATCCGATGCCCGGTATCAGGCCTGCGTGAAACGCACCTGCAGGTCGAAACGGCGCAGCACCCTGACGAACAAGAGGATGGACATGAAGATGCCCGCGACCACGCCCCCGATCGTCACGGCCGCCACAAGCTGGAGAACCGCGGCGGGCCGGTCGACCGCCATCGCCGCCGCCAGCCCAACGGCTGAGGCCGCGAAGATCGCGGCCCACAGCCAGGTCGCCCGCTGGAAGAACCGGTCGACCGCCGGGTTACGAGAAGCTGGCTGGCGCAACCCCACCACCTCGGTGGCCAGCGTGGCCACGAGCGGCTCACGCGTGCGCGCTGTCCGCGCGAAGATGACGCACAAGGCCAGGTTGGCCAGTGGGAACTGGAGCAGGAACACCAGCGTGCTTCCGGTGGCGACGACCAGCGCCGTCTGCAACGTGAGCACGACGGCTGAGATCACCAGCAGGCCAGTGACGACACGGACAGCAACCTTACGTATGACTACCGTAAACCAGATCACGCCGGTCGCTACCACCATGCCGACCGCCTGCCCGCCGAACGTGGCTCCGACGAGGTACCCCGCGCCGGGCAACCCCAGGGACTCGGCCAGGTTCCACCCAGCCGTCAGCACGAGCCGCCGCAGTCGCGGCAACTCGAGGTCGGCCCGCTCGGCGAACTGGTCGCCTGGTTGTCCCGCGCGCAACGGAGTCATCCGCAGGTAGACCTCCTCCTACTCGTCGATCTCGCCGTGAGCGAACCGCTCCGCGAGAGTCAGTGAGGCCGCGGCTTAAAACCTGGCCCACGGCGTCGCTGGTCGGGTCTTGCAGCTTCGACTTCACTGAGCGAGCCTGAACTCCCGCTGAAAATGGCGAGAGCGTCCAGTCTGAGGGCCTCTGCCTGGCCGCCGCCTCGAACCGGCGCGGCGACAACCGTGTGCGGCCTGAAGCGCCGGTGGAAGGCCCCTCCCGCTCTCCTGCGAATTCGCTGAATGATCGCTTAAGTGCGGTCTCATTTGGATCTTGCTCTGAGCTTGTACTGAGTCACCGCTGAAGCATGCACCGGATAGTGGTGAGGTATGCGGCCACCATCACAGATGCGGGATAGCTGGAAGGCGGCTTTGGTGACGGCCTCCAGGACGTTCAGGCAACGAGTCCGCCCGTCTCAGGCGCGCTCCGCCGGCGGCATCACACTGCACGCATCGGGCCGTGCCACGTTCTCGAGCCCCCGCGCGAGGCTGGTGTTCGCGACGGCGCTGCTCGTGGCCACCACCGCGAGCGCGATGGTGGTCTACGTCACGGGCCCAGGTCTTGTCACCACCGCGTGGCTGGCAGTCGGGCCGCTGCTCGCCTCGCTCGTCCTCTCTCCGTCCATCACGGCCATGGTCGCGGGCTGGACGCTGGTGCTGGGCCTGGGGGTTGACCTGGGTCAGCCAGGCCCGATGCGGATGGTCGCATCACACCTGAGCGTGCTCGTCCTGCTGGCCGCGTTCGCCGTGGCCAACGCTGCGCTGCGTACCGCCGTGCAGCGGCGGCTCGGTCAGGTCCGTGCTGTAGCCCGCGTGGCGCAGAGCGCCCTGCTGCGCGAGGCGCCGGCCACCGTGACGTCGGGTCGGCTGGCCTCACGGTACGTCTCAGCCTCGGCCGAAGCTCGGGTGGGCGGTGATGTGCTCGAGGTCGTGCCCGACCCTGAGCACCCCCGCTGGCTCATCGGGGACACTCGCGGAAAGGGGCTCCCGGCGGTGCGCCTGGCCAGCGTCGCGATGACCAGCTTCCGCGATGCCTGCGCCGAGCCGGACCTGTCGCTTCCCGAAGTCGCCCGGGTCGTCGACCAGTCCGTGACGCGAGCCGCGAGCGACGAGGACTTCGTGACCGCGATATTCGCTGAACTCGACCCGCGCGGCTGGCTTCAGCTCGTGATCTGCGGACACCCGCCGCCGTTGCGGCTCGCCGCCGATGGCAACTTGCGGTCGCTGACGCCCCGTGCCTATGCGACACCACTCGGCTTGCGTCCCGACTTCCAGCCGTGCACGTTCTCGGTCAGCGCGGGCGACCGGCTGCTGTTCTACACCGACGGCATGCTCGAGGCGCGCGACAAGGCCGGCTCCTCCTGGAGGCGACGTCACCGGCCGCCCGGCCTGATCAGGATGCTCCGGCCATCACCCCGCCTGGCGGGATACCCGGACGCCGGCCGCTAGCAGTCGCTGGAGCCGGAGCCGTAGCGCGGCGGTGTGCGTTATCCGCGTACTGATTCGGTCACGCCCTGGTCCTCCTCCGCTCCCGCCAGGCAAGAGGCCAGAAGCCACCCGCGCCGCAAGCAAGGACGAAGCACAGGCACAGACCCCACACGTTCATGAACGGCAAGCGGCGGAAAAGCCACGCAGCGCCGAAGACAACGACGGCAGGGAGCGCCATGTAGAGGCAGACGATCAGCGGCGCCGATACCCACGGCGGCATTCGCGCTAGCCACCGATCATTCCCGGGATAAGCGGGGGGCCGCGACGCAGCCCGGCGGAAGCCGGTTCGCATGACGAACGCAAACCCTCCGCCAAACGCCGCTGAGAGCACGATGCCGACCCCGAGCGCCTGCCAGGAGCTCGCAAACTTCACGAACGGCACCAGTATCCATAGGGCCAGGGCAACAGCCCACGCGCACAGCAGCCATCCCGGTCTATGCAAGATCCTCACGCACAACCGCCCCATCTTGCTAGCATCCCGCGTCTTTGATCGAGTGGGCTAGCTTGTCCAGCAGGCCCGCTGCCGCCGCGAGTCGCCGCTGGTCGGAGGCGCTCAGCGCCGCGAAGGCGGCCGCGATGGCCTCGATCCTGCGTTGCTGGGCCGCCCGCATCAGGTTCTCCCCAGCCTGGGTCGCGGCGACAGACACGGACCGGCCATCGCTTGTGGAAGGCCGTCGTTCGGCCAGCCCGAGGGACTCAAGCCCATCCACGATCCTGGTCATCGTGGGCCCCGCGACGCCTTCGGCCGCAGCGAGTGAGCCAAGCGACTGCGGGCCTGCGTATACCACTACCGATAGCGCTGACAACCGCGACCGCGTCAGGCCGACCCGCTTATCAACCTCCGCCAGGCTCCGCAGCAGGTGGATCGCCCCTGAGTTGAGCGCAGAAGCCGCAGATCATGGAGCTGCATCAGGTCGTAAAGCACGCCGAAGACCTCGACCGGGCCGTCGCCTTCTATACAGACATTCTCGGCGGCGAGCTGATCGCGAAGTTCGAGCCGCCCGGCCTGGCGTTCCTGCGCATCGGCGACGCCCGCCTGCTGCTGGAGCACGGCGCGCCGAGCGCCCTCATATACCTGCGCGTCGAGGACGTCCGCATCGCCGCCACCAGCCTCGCCGACCGTGGAGTCACGATCGAGTCACCGCCGCACCGGATCCACGTCGACACCGATGGCGCGTTCGGCGAGCCCGGCTGGGAGGAGTGGATGGCCTTCATCAAAGACAGCGAGGGCAATCTCGTCGGCCTCGCGAGCAGGCATGCCTCCAGCGAATTGGCCCCGAAGAATGGATTGTGAGCAGCTTACGAGTCCCTGGGCTCGCGACGGCCGACGGCCGCAGCTGTCGGTTTCACGGTCATCACCAGCACTACCGCACCCTCATGGCACATTGAGCGGAAATCCGGTTGGCGGCCGGTTTGGCGGCTGTTTACGATCGGGCATCGTGATCTATCAGGACCCACTTGCCTACCTGCTCGGCCTCGAGGGCATCGCGCTGCTGGACGCCTGGGCCGGGGATCACGACCGCGCATTCACCGATGACCGGCTGGCTGAGATCCGCCGGCTGCTGGATGACGACGAGCTGCGCGGCCGCGGCGTGCAGGCCAAGCGGGTCAACACGGTCACGGCCTACCGCCAATGGTCGGCCAGCTATGACGCGGAGGCGGGCGGTGGCCTGTTCGGGATGGATGAGCCGGTGGTGGCCGGGTACCTCGATGGCCGGGAGCCCGGAGTGGCCCTGGACGCCGCCTGCGGGACGGGGCGTTTCGCCGAGTTCCTCGCCATGCGCGGGCATAAGGTCATCGGCGTCGACAGCTCACCGGACATGCTCGTGCACGCGCGGCGGCGCGTCCCTGAGGGCGAGTTCCACGTCGGGGAGCTGGACCGGCTGCCACTCCCGGACGACTCGGTGGACGTCATCGTCTGCGCGCTCGCACTCGTGCACGTCCCCATCCAGCCGGCGTTCGCCGAGTTCGCCCGGGTGCTGCGTCCCGGCGGGGACCTGGTCATCTCCGACATGCACCACGAGCAAGTC
>JASHUG010000014.1 GCA_030040155.1 Streptosporangiaceae bacterium
CCCGGCTGATGGACGAACAAGGTCGAGATCGACGGGCCCTCGGCATCTATCCAGTCCATGGTGCGGCTGGTCGCGCCGTCACTGACGGTTGTTCCTGCTGGCAGCCAGCCGAATGACGCGTAGAGCCGCATCGGGTCAAATCCAGGGCCTTGCGCGGCGAGGTGGGCGACTGCCGGGACAGGCACGTTGAGCGGGGCTGCAGGACCGCCGTTCAGCAACGCCGCCCCGGCCACGATCGCCACGACCGCGCCGGCCGCCATCACCGGCGTCGCCACGACGATAATGCGATGCCAGGAGCGGCGTATCCGCGCCGTGTGGCGCGCAGCGGGGATGCTGATCTGCGCGGCTGGTTGCTCTGCGGCAGCTTCGATGCTGAATAGCCTGGTCAGGTCGGTCTCAAGCATGATCGGACGCCTCCTTCGCCGGACGGCTGTCCCGTGCCGCCCCTGCTGTCTGTGAGTCGGGTCCAAGGGCGCGGCGCAGAGCTGCCAGTGCCTTGGCGGTCTGGCTCTTGACGGTGCCGGGAGTGCACTCCAAGGCCTCGGCGGACTGCTTCACGTCCAGGTCGCAGTAGTAGCGGAGCACCAGGACGGCACGCTGCCGCGGAGTCAGGGAGGCGAGGGCGGCTTGCAAGTCCAGCAGGCTGTCCAAGTCCGGTGCCGTGGCGGGCAGCTCTGGCGGATGATCAGTGATGCTTACTCGCCTCGACCAGGCCGCTCGCCGTCCGCGGACAAATTCCCGCACGAGGATCGCCCGGACGTAGGCGTCGGTGCTGTCTGCGGCCAACGCCCGGTGCCAGTGCAGGCATAGCTTGGTCAGCGTGGCCTGAACAAGATCGTCAGCACAATGCCAGTCCCTGGAGAGCAGCAGGGCGAGCCGCCGCAGTGACGGAATGCTTGCCGCCGCATAGGCGGCGAACTCGTCGTCAGGCGGCGCGGTCATGTCCGGCCCGTCTCGTTGAAGTCATCACGCCGCTAAGAAGCGTCCGACATCGCCATCGGTTGCCGGTAGGCCACGACATCCTGCCTAATCTCGGCCTGAGCCCTGGCGCACGGTCGCCGGGATGGCTCCTCCTGGCCGTGCAGGAAGAGGTCGGCGGAGGCGGGAAGATACCTACACTCCCGGCAGCTGACGCAAGGCCGGACAGGAGATACTGTGCAGGCAGGGCGCGTGGCGGGGGCTGGAGGTGGTGCAGTCGTCATGGTCCGCGTGATCATGCTGTCGCCGCCGGGCGCCGGGAAAGGCACGCATAGCAGGTGGCTGACCTCGAAGACCGGGGCCCCGCACATCTCCGCCGGGGACCTGCTGAGGGCCGAGGTCGAGCGCGGGTCCGACCTGGGACGGCAGGTCGCCGCGTACACGTCGCGTGGCGATCTCGTCCCGGATGACCTGATCTTCAGGATCCTGGCGCCGATAGTGGTCGCCGCCGCCCACGATACGGGCGGCTATGTGCTTGACGGGTTCCCGCGGACGATGCCGCAGGCGCTGCGGGCAGCGGAATTCGGGGCCGAGGTGGGGCTGACCAGTAATGCCGTGATCTACCTCACGGCGCCGGAGGAGGAACTCGTCAACCGGCTGCTCGACCGGGCTCGGCGCGACGGCCGGCCCGACGACCAGCTCGGCGTGATCCGGCACCGTCTGGCTATTTTCGCCAGCGAGACCGCGCCGCTGGTCGACTACTACCGTGGCCGCGGCATTCTGCTGGAGCTGAGCACCGACCGACCCGAGGCGGACGTCCAAGCGGACCTGCTGAACTGGCTCGAAGCCCGCGGACTGATGCCGCCCGTGCCGGGAGAGTCCACGGCAAACCACTCAGCGCGGGCCGGAGCGATGCCGACGACCCGCGACCTGCCTCACGACGACCAGCCGGTCAACCAGACCCAGGCCTAGGCATTTCTGCGGCGGTTCGCCGCCAACCGACCTTTGCGCTGCTCAGCCCACCCGCCCGCGTGCCCATGTCGGCGAACGCTATTCGCCCATGCTGCCACGGCCGTTGTTATCCGGCCTGTGACGGATCCGGCTCCCGTGCGCCCTACGCGTGGAATGCTGACCGAGTGCAGCTTGAACTCGGCTAGAGCAACAAGGCTGACTTCGGTCCGGTCCGCGGCCAGCTGCCGGACGAGTTCGGCATCTGCCTGAAGGGCGGGAGGGCGTCTAATGACGAAGCGGTGGAAGGCGGTCCTCTTGGTTGCCGCCGCGGCAGCAGCCTTGCCCGTCAGCACAGCTGTCGGCTTTGGCACGGCTCTGGCCGGACAGCACCCGAGTGCGGCGGCTTCGACGTGCATCGCGCCAGCGGACTTCACCGCGGTGTCGGTTCTGACGACGTCCGACGCGTGGGCCGTCGGCAATTGCTGGACCGGCTCGGTCCCGAGGGGACTCATCGAGAAGTGGAACGGCAGGCGCTGGGGCATCGTCCCTGCGCCTAGCCCCGGCGTGGGAGTCGTCCTCGAGGGAGTCTCCGCAGTGTCGGCCAGTTATGCCTGGGCCGTCGGAGGATCTGCAATCGAGCACTGGAACGGGAAGAAGTGGGCGCGTTTCCCTGAGCCGGTCGCGAACGTCTCGTTGCAAGCCGTGTCAGCGCTCTCAGTGTCGGATGCGTGGGCCGTCGGCTATCTGGCCGAGTCCACGTCTGTGGTTCATACCGTGATCCTGCACTGGAACGGCAAGCACTGGCGGCGCGTTGCGAGCCCTGACCCAGGCGGCCCGAGCGGCGTTGGCCAACTGGATGGCGTCGGCGCCAGTTCGGCAGGCAGCGTCTGGGCGGTCGGCTACTACTCCAAGCCCGCCGCAACCGTCACCGACAGCCTGATCGTGCACTGGAACGGCAAGGCGTGGAAGCAGGTGGCAAGCCCCGATCCTGCTGGCTCGCATTTCACGCCGCTGGCCGCCGTATCCGCCGTGTCAGGCTCGGACGCGTGGGCGGACGGAGCGGCCAGCGTGGGTTCGGAGACCGAATCGGTGATTCTCCAGTGGAACGGTAAGCACTGGCGCTTGGTCGCCAGCCCTGAGCCAGGCGGCTCGAGGGGCACATCCCTGGATGGGGTGGTCGCCGTCTCCAAGTCCGCCGCTTGGGCCGTCGGCAGTTACGACGTGGGGATGCTCTCAGGGTCGCTGACGCTGGTCGAACGCTGGAATGGGAAGAACTGGCGGCAGGTGTCCAGCCCTAGTCCTGGCGGCCAGACGAGCACCAACTTGCTCGAGGCCGTTGCGGCTACGCGTACAGGATTGGCGTGGGCCGTCGGATGCTATACGACGAACCCAAGCAACTGCGGCACGCTGGCCATGAGGTACACACGTTCAGGTTGGAGACATGTGGCCAGCGCGCCCGTGCCATGACCTACGTCGGCGCCGCGCGCGCACTAGGAGTGGACGACCTCCGTGTCGTGGCAGAAGTGCACTCGGTCTGGCCGCAGCGCGTGCACCCGACCTACCGACTCGCGCCACGCGGCCGGATCGCTTGCCTGACCCGGCGGCAGCTCACCGTCATCGGGCTCCAGATACTGCCGGCGCTCATACGCGGCGTCGCCAATCAGCACCTCCGCGCCATTCTCGGTGCTCACCACTACGCTCTGATGCCCGACGGTATGACCCGGCGTCGCTACCACCGACAGGCCCGGCAGGATCTCGGCGTCGCCGTCCAGCAACTCGAACCGCGCATCCATGAAGTCGAACCAGCCGGCCAGCTGGGGCGATTCCCTGCGGGCCCGCG
>JASHUG010000126.1 GCA_030040155.1 Streptosporangiaceae bacterium
GCCGTGGCTGCTGTCATACGGTCCTCCTTGCTGTAAACGAGGGGTGTATGCCGGAATGACTACATGCCGACTAGACGGTATCCCCACCTTCGGTGCGTAGGCAATGGTCTGTTGTGAGCGGGGTCACCTGCCGGTAACCATCGGAGTCACCCATGGTCACCGTGCCTGGCGGGAGTTGCTCTAGCCGGCGCCGTCGAGGCTGAAGAGTGGCCCGCAGCGGTAGCCCTGCCCCCGTGAGGGCTACCGGCATTCCCGAGGCCTTCGTGCACTCCGAGCCGGCGACCGGACGGCCGCCGCCAGCAGGGTGCCGGAAAGTCACGTCGAGCACAAGGGGAGGCCTCCCCAGCGCTGCCGGCGCCTGGACGACGACTCGCCCCGGCGGGCTGCCTGTCGGGGAGCCTGTCAAAGCCGCCGTGGAGCGACGATGCCGCCGGAGCACCAGGTCAGCGGTCCGTTCGGAAACGCAATCGAAGATTCCTGGTTTGACCGCCAGTTCGAATTACGAGCTTTAGCGGTGGTATAGGATCTTGCCACAAGCTTCTGGCTGATAACAGGTTAGATTCGAAATCCCATTGGGAATTGACTGCGAACGTTGCAGCGTTCAGTATGTGCGTGACTCCCCCACCCGCTTCGGGGGGTGGGTGCAGGCCCCGTCCGGCAATCCGGACGGGGCCTAGCTTTTGCCCCAGTCTGTCACCAAGCAGCAGGCTTGATGATCTTACGTCCATGTGAGTCGATGAGCTGCGGAGCAAACTGGCTCGCCGATAGCGGGCCTTGGCGGATCTGCTTGGTGAACACTGGCTTGAGCTTGCTCAGGGCTTGGCTGGTCCGTTTGTGCGGGATGAACAGCGCGACAGGCAGGCCAAACTCGTCCTTGACGATGCGGATCGGCTCGCAAAGATCCGAGTCGTTGCTAACGACGACCGCGAGGTCGCTATCTCGGCGGAAGGCATCAATGAGGAGATACGTGGCAAGGTTGACGTCACTGCCCTTCTCCTCGGTCTTGATTACCTCGATGGTCTTGGGCCCGCCGTGTTTCGGCTGAGCCAGCGGCATCCGGACAATGGACTGCAGGAACTTCCCCAGATGGATCGAGACGTTTGGGAGAGTACCCAGCGCGCGCAAGTAGGTATCCTGCCTCGTCGGGCTGTCGGGGTTATCCGGCCGGGCCGAGATTCGCGCTGTGAAGTAGCGGATGCGCTTGATCTCGTGAGTCGGAAGCAGAGTACGGAAGAGCGCATCGAGGTCAAGCCACTTGTTGGCGGTGCCCTTAAGACCGCCGTAGTACAGGTTGAAGCCAAGATGGTAGTGCGATTTGCGCAAGCCACGCCGCCGAATCCGACTACTTAAAGTAACGAAATGGTGCGACTGGCAGTTCCGCAGCGTAATCGTCACTGATCAGACGGCGCTCCAGTTATCTCGATGGGCTCGGGCTGCATGCCATTGGGCCGGTTGTGGCGTGTAGGTTCGCTCCGCTGCCGCGCGGCCAAGGTGCGCACCTTCCTGGCCCTGGGCTGGGTTGCGTGACAAACGGTGGCACGGAATCACCGCAAACCGGCCCTGAGAAGCACCCAGGGCCTGGCAACGTGACCCGGTGCAAGACCCTGACCTGCGGAGACTGTGGCGGCGCGCTCGGAGGGACTCGAACCCCCAACCTTCTGATCCGTAGTCAGATGCTCTATCCGTTGAGCTACGAGCGCCGGTCGAATCCCGCATAGTGTACGGCACTTCCGCCGGCCCGCGCTGCCACCGCCTGGGCGAGAGACGAAGACCGCGTGGCTCAGGACCCCATGGTCGCTAACGCGCAAGCGCTCGGCTAACGAGGATGGCCGTTGCGTCGGCGAACGCGTTGCCGCCCTGCTCCATCAGGCCCTGGACGATTGGCGCTGCAGTGTCGGGCAGGAAGTCGCTGATCCACAGCAGCTGTGCTCCGTCGGCGCGAGGCACGATCTGCATGCTTGCGCCGTGCACGCTGAATCGCCCGCCCTGGATGCTGTAAGCGACCCGCCGGCGAGCTTCGTCAACACCAACGATGATCTCTGTTACCACGGCACCGCTATCAAAGGTGACCGTGCGCACACCGTCGTCACTCAGCTGTGAGTCGCGCACGATGCCGGGAAACGCCTTGTGCACGCTACCGACGTCCGCGAGCAGCTCCCACGCTTGCTCCGCGGAGCAGGACAGGTCCCTTTCCACCACGATCGTCGCCATCAGTCGGCCTCCTCACTGCCAAAGGGCGGCTTCCGCTCAGCCCGCTGTCCCGCCAGCCTGGGGTCTCCGGTAACCGGAGAGTCAAGCCAGCGGATCCAGCCGGGCGGCGCAACCAGGCTGCCGACCAGCAGTCGACGTAAGAGGCACCTCGCGCCGCCGACGGCGAAGCGCTGCGGACCGCATACACGAACCAATCCCGTTGTCTGGCGGATGTCGGCTGGCTCGGTCAACCTTTTGTCGTGGCGCGACGTGCAAGCGGTGTGCGTGGTGCAGCGGACCGGGCCTCCTTCGAGCAGTTTGTCGAGGGAACGTCGTCCCGGATGCTCACCACGGCCATGTTGCTCACCGGCCACAACCGGGCCGACGCCGAGGACTTGCTCCAGACTGTGCTGGAGCGCGCCTTCCGCCACTGGCGCCGCATTAGCAGGACCGGTGATCCGGGGCCGTACGTCCGGCAGATGCTGGTGAACGCTTCGATCGACCGGTGGCGCCTGCTGCGGCACAGGCTGGAACAGCCGCTCGGCTTGGACGACTGCCTGCCGGCCTTTCCCGGACCGTCCCGGCCCGATCAGTCCTCCACCATCGCCGATCAGGACCTGCTCTGGCGCGCTCTGGCCCAGCTACCGCGGGGACAGCGCGCGGTCCTCGTACTCCGCTACTACGAGGACCTAACGGAAGCGCAGACCGCGGCGCTGCTCGGATGCACCGTTGGCTCGGTCAAAACCCAGACATCCCGTGCTCTCGCGAAATTGCGTGGCATCGTCATCATCGCCGATTCCGGAAGCCAGCCGCCGGGCGCGCCCAAGCTCACACACCGGACGTCACCACGAGGGGCTAGCCATGGATGATCTCGAGCGCTGGCTGCAGGCGCAGATGCAGGCCGCGACCCAGGACCCGCCCAGGAACCTGCTCAGCGGAGTGTGGCAGCGGCGGCGTACGCACCTTCGGCGAGTGGGCGCCAGCGGCGCGGCCGCGCTGGCTGCGGTTGCCATCGCGGTGCCCTCGGTGCTGGCATCGACGGCTAACGGACCGCGAGCGGGATCAGCGGGAGGCCCGAGCACACCGGACGCCGCGCCGGGAACCGAACTGCTGACGTGCGGCGCGTACGGCGATCGCGGGATCTCCGGCGGCGAACTCGGTGCGCACTGGAAGGCGGCCAGCATCGAGGCCGGCCCCGTCTGGATCGTCTACGCCCGCGACGGCTCGTGGCGGTCGAGCCAGCGGCTGCCCGATGGCAGGCTGCGTAATGTCGCCGGGGTGGTCCTCGCCGTCAGCAATGGCAGCACGGCTGAGATCACCACCGCCCAGCCGGGCCGGTTCCGCTTCCTGACCAGTGCTAAGGCGTCCGGCATCTATACGCTGCGCGAGGGCGTCGCCGGGATCACCCTGGTGAGCTGCCAGAGCTATCGGGTTCCCCGCGGCATCCCCGAGGGCTACGCGGCCGGACTGACACTCTTCTACCTGCCGCTCGGCTACGTCACTGACCTGACCGGTTGCCTGCCCCTACAGATCAGGACACCACCGTCGTGGCGCGTCGGCTGGGTCACGGAGGTTCCACTGCACGGCGCGTGCCGAGGTTAGCCAGTCCTTCCGCGCTTTGCCAATGACCGCAACCACTGACCACATCGTTCCCTCTCAAACCGGCATGCGCCGCATGATCTCGCCTTGGGCGTGGCACCACCTGCGTGCCTCGGCAACCATCCGCTTTGCCGCAGCGACCTTCACCCTGGTCGTCGCCGGCATCTTGTTCTCGGTTGGCTACGCCGCGCTGGCGGCGGTGCCACTGGCGGGCACGCTTGTGAACGTCGCGTGGGGCTACTGGGAGCTGTCCATCGCCCGCTCCGCGGCTCCCCGAACCTGACCGGCCCATTGCGAGCGCACGAAAGTGGGCTGCGAACCGACTGGGCAGCGCAAACTACGTGATCGGGAGGCCAAGGCCAGAGCCCGTGCAACCCCGGGTACCGTCGTCCTCGACGCGAGGTGCCCGGGGTTTTCCGTCCCGCCGGGCCGCGTTGGCACCGGACTGGCTCAGGGGCGCGGGCGGCCCCCGATGCGCCCGCGCCCCGGTGGCTATTCAGCCCGCAACGCGAACGCGGTCCGGGTGCCCGCCGCCCACGATGCCGGCCCGAGCGCGCCTGCTATAGCGATGGCCAGGCCAGCCAGCGCGAGCGCGGCGACCTCCCACGGGAAATAGGCCGCCACCACCGATGCCGGGATGCCGGAGTTTGCCGCGTGGGCCATGGTCGGTACCACGCCATCGTGCAAGAACATCCCGGCGGGCACCGCGATGATCCCGGCCACCAGGCCGACAACTGCGACAGAGCACAAGATCATGGCGAGTGTCTGGCGCGGGGTCATGCCGACCGACTTGAATACGCCGATATCGTGCGCTCGCTCCCGGATCTGCAGCGCGACCGTGTTGAGCACGCCGAGCCCGGCAACCGCGATGATCAGGAGGGTCAGCAGCGTGACGAGTGTGTCGACTGCAGCGAACACCCCGCTATTCCTCTGGGTCGCGGATGTCACGTACGAGGCCCCGAGTCTGGCGTAGATCGCGTTCGCGTACGCCTGCGGATTGGTGCCTGGTGTGAGCGACACGTCGTATAGCTGCACGCCCGCGCCCGGGTCGACCGCGGCGAGCGTAGCCGGGCTGAAGTACATGTCGACGTTGTCGCCTGGCTTGAACACTTCGCCGACGATCCGCACCGTGACGTTATGTCCGCCGGAGCTGAGCGTGTATGTCGATCCGACCGACGTGCCGGTGTCCGTCAGGAACAGCGTGTTGACGTCGGCCTCGTCGGCACCCGAGTACCAGCGGCCGGAGATCAGCGCGAGACCGGACCAGGCCGCGTTCCCACCGTAGGCTTCGACGTTGAGGCCGTTGGTCAGGCCAGGCGGCGTGAGCTCGTACTGGCCCTCGGAGATGTAGTGCAACGTGCCTGGCTGCGCACCCAGCGCCGCCGTTACGGCGCGCTGCTGTGCGGCGGTGAGTGCGGCCGGGCCACCAGGACCTGGACCGATCGCGATCGGCTTCAGGCCCGTGACCCTGCCGCCTGGCGGCGCCGACGGGCTGGACGCAGCGCCCGGCGGCAGCGCCATGACCCGAACCGACAGGGACGACTGCGAGATGTCCGCGTAAGCCCGTGTCAGCGACGCCGCCAGGCCAGCGCCGAACGTGACCGCGACCGCCCCGAAGAGGACCGCCGCGGCCGTGACCAGCGTGCGCGCCGGGCGGGCAGCGGGCGCGGCCAGTCCGAGCGTGACCGCGCGCGGCACGGAAGCGATCCGGGCGAGCGCCCGGTGCGCGAAGTACCCGTGCTTGGGCCGCGGGGCCCGGCCGGTCGCGATCGCCTGGACCGCGCTCATCCGGCCTGCCCGGAGGGCAGGCGGGGTCGCGCCGGCCGCGGTCAGCGCCAGCACGGCGAGCGGCACTGCCACGTCCACCCAGACGGGTACACTCAGCCCGCCGACCTGGTAAATCTGCGCGTTCTGGCGAAGCAGCGGGACGGCGAGCAGGTCTCCGCAGAGCACTCCGATTACGCAGCCGAGTACCGCAGGCACCGCCACGAGCAGCACGTACGAGGCCACCACCTGAGCCGGCGTGAAGCCGATCGACTTCAGCACGCCGATCCGGGTAGTCCCGGCGATGACCGCGCCGCCGACCACGTTGACGACGATCAGCACCGAGATCACAAGCGCGAGGACGCCGAACGCGATGATGAACGGCACCCATGGCGCGATGCTGCTCTGCTCCGACTGCCGCACGTCCAGATAGCTTGCGGCGCTCTGGACGGCGCCCCGCGGCAGGGCAGCCCGCACCGTCGCGACGTCGGCGGCGATTGCGGCGGAGGTACCTGCGTCGGCAAACCGGTAGAGCATCTGCGCCTGTCCCACGCGGGCGCGCCCGGCGAGCGCAGTCAGCTCGGCCGGCCGCACCCAGGCCTGTGAGGTGTTCGTAACCGAGTCGGCCACGCCCACGACGGTCAGCCGGCGTGAGCCCACAGTGAACGTCGAGCCCATGTTTCCCGGCGCGTTCTCGGAGATCACAATCTGGTTGTCGCCGGTCGGCCAGTGGCCCGCGACCAGCGTGAGGTCGTCCACAGGGCCACCCGGCGACGACCGGCCGGCGATCTGCAGCGTCAACGATGAGGAGCCGGGCACGCCCGGGGTTGCGAACTGGGCAGTGATGGTGGTCACGGCGAAGGGCCCGGCCGCGGCGGTCACGCCGGCCAGTCGGGTCGTGGCGGCCAGCTGAGCCGATGTTGCCACCGACGTGTTCACCGTCGCGGCAACGTCGGCGCCGCGCTGAAGCGCGAAAGCACGGTCGAACGGAGAGTGGGCGTCGGCCAGCATCCCGAGCGCTAGCGTCGATGCGGCGGTAGCGGCGAGCACAACCAGGCAGATGATGATGGCCTGGAGCCGGCGGCCGCCAAGTCCCCCGCGCGCAGCCCGGAAGACCGCGGTCACTGCAGTGCCCCGTCGGGCGGGACCGCGGGTCGACTTCCCGCCGCCAGCGTCCGGTCGGGGGGTAGGGGGGATGCCGGGAGTCGTCCCCCGGCAGCGAGCACCCTGTCTGAGGCGACCCGGCCGTCGGCGATCTCGATGACGCGGTGCGCGTACCTGGCCGCCAGGTCGGGGTTGTGGGTCACGAGGATTAGCGTCTGGCCGCCCGCGTTGAGCTGCAGCAGCAGCGCGCCGATCTCGTCCCCGGTGGCGCTGTCGACGGCCCCCGTCGGCTCGTCGGCGAGCAGCACCGCGGGCTTGTTGATAAGTGCCCTGGCGATCGCCACCCGCTGCCGCTCGCCGCCCGACAGCCGGGCCGGATACGCATCCCGGCGGTGCTCGATCCGCAGTGCCGTCAGCAGCTCCCCGGCGCGAGCGCGGGCGGCGCCCGCCCGAGTCCCGGCGAGCTGCGCGGGCAGCAGCACGTTGTCCATGACCGTCATGTCGTCGAGCAGGTTGAAAAACTGGAAGATCATGCCGACCTCGCGGCGCCTGAACCGTGCCACCGCGGTCTCGCTGAGCATGTCCACCCGCTCGTCCCCGACCCGGACTGCACCGCTGGTCGGGCGGTCCATCCCGGCGATGAGGTTGAGCAGGGTCGACTTGCCGCTGCCGGACGGCCCCATGACCGCGACTGCCTCGCCGGCCTCAACAGCCAGGCTCACGTCGTCGACGGCAGGAGCAACGCCGCTGTCGTAGCGCTTCGTCACGTTCTCAAGCTGAACTAGCGTGTCCATGCCACGACCGTAGCCGCGTGCCCCTCGCCGCCGCGTCAGCCGCTGCGGCGAAATCCGGCTACCGCAGCGGGCTGAGCTGTCATCCCAGGGATGTAGCCGGGGTCGCTATCGCGGCCGATGGCTCCTCGTCCGCCCGCCGAGGACAATGGATGCATGTCCGGACGTCCCCGCGAGTTGCTCGCGGCCCTCTTGCGGGCCGAACCACGGCGCACCCCGTCTGTCTGGGGGCTCGCCCTGGACGCCGCGCTCGCGGTAGGTACCGCGGCATTCGCCGACTTCGAGGTACTGGACCACGGCTGGGAACACGCCATCTCCAACGGTGCCACCACCTATGTGATCCCGGTCGTGCTGCACGTCGGCCCTCTGGGGCTGGCCGTCGCGGCGCTGACCGCGCTGCCGCTCGCCGTGCGGCGGCTTTACCCGATCTCGGCCCTGCTCGCGATCTTCGGGGCGATTTGCTGGATCAAGTTCAGCGACCCCGGCATTCTGGGTGGTGTTACCGTCGTTCCGGTACGGCCGGTGCCTGAGGCCGTGGCTCGTCTCGTACCGCACGTGCAGCTTGTTGTTGGCCAGATACCAATGCCGGCCATCGTATTTGCCACCGCGGTATTCGCCGCTTACAGCGCGGTCGCGCACAGTCGGTACCGCTACATCGCCATCGGCGTCGTGGCCGTCATCACCCTGGTCGTCACCGCCTCGTTCGGCGATACGCTGCCGCCGTTCCCCCACCAGCTCACCGCGCTAATCGCGATCGCCCCGGCGGTGGCTGCCGCTCTCGGCATCCGGGAACTGCGACGTCGGCTCAACGACTCGACGGCCCGGCTGCACCGCGCGACCGAGGAATACGAGGCCGCCACGGTCCGGGCGATCGAGGCCGAGCGGGCCCGGATAGCGGGCGAACTGCACGATGTGGTCACGCACAACGTGAGCGTCATGGTGGTGCAGGCCGGCGCGGCCCGGATGGCCGCGGCCAGCTCGCCGGCCGAGGCCGCCGACGCGCTGCGCGCCGTTGAGTGCAGTGGCCGCACCGCCATCGCTGAGCTGCGGAACCTGCTCGGCGTGCTCAGCCCGCCGGGCGAAAGCGTGTCGTTGCGCCCGCAGCCAGGGCTCGGCGAGCTGCACGAGCTGATCAGCCGGGTCTGCGCCGCGGGGCTCTCCGTAGATCTGAGTGTCCAGGGCACGCCGCAGTCGCTGCCGCCGGGCGCGGACCTCGCGGCCTACCGTGTCGTGCAGGAGGCGCTTACCAACGTGCTGAGGCACGCGGGCCGGGCAGCGACCTCGGTCATTGTGCATTGGGGTGACAAACTGGTGATCACTATCAGCAATACCGGCGGACCGGGCCTGCGGGCGGGGGCCGAACGACCGGGCCGCGGGCTGCTCGGCCTGCAGGAACGACTGTCGCTCTACGGCGGCGTGCTGGACTCCGGCCCGCAACCGGGCGGTGGCTGGCAGGTCCGTGCGGTGATGCCGGTGGGTGCCGCTACGTGAAGGTGCTGATCGCCGACGACCAGGCGCTGGTCAGAGCTGGATTCCGGCTGATCCTGAAGACGGCAGGGATCGACGTCGTCGCGGAGGCGGCCGACGGCGAGCAGGCGGTCGCGGCCGTCCTCGAGCACCGGCCGGACGTGGTGCTCATGGATATCCGGATGCCGCACCTCGACGGTATCGAGGCGACCGAGCGCATCCTCGCGGCCGGCGAGGCCGCCGCAAACGTACGGATCATCATGTTGACCACGTTCGACCTCGATCAATACGTGTATGCGGCGCTGGCCGCCGGAGCCAGCGGGTTCTTGCTCAAGGACGTGACACCGGAGCATCTGATCGCTGCCGTCCAGCTCGTTCGCACCGGCGACGCGCTGCTCGCTCCTTCGATCACCCGGCGCCTCGTCGAGACCTTCGCACCGCGAAAATCCGCTGGAACGAGCTCGGCCGGAACCCAATCGGGTCACGGCGACTTGTCGGTGCTGACACCGCGAGAACTGCAGGTGATGCGGCTGATCTCACGCGGCATGAGCAACGCTGAGATCGCCGCGACACTGACCCTCAGCGAGGCGACAGTCAAGACCCACGTCGCGAGGATCCTGACGAAGCTGGACCTGCGCGACCGCGTTCAGGCCGTCGTGCTTGCCTACGAGACGGGCCTAGCGCGAGCCCCGCACCAGGCGGTGACGTGACCTGAGCCGAGCGCATCGGGGGCAGGGGGCCGCGCGCCACCGGCCCCGCAGGCGGTCCATCGAATCCTGGCATCCGGAGATAATCGACCGTGCCCAGCCCGGCCCTCGACACTCTCGACTCATTCGGCATTGCCTACCGGATCATCCGGCATGGCCCGGTAAGTAGTCTCGCCGAGGCCGCGACCGCCCGTGGCGTCGAGCCAGCCGACGTGGTGAAGACGATGGTGGTGCGCCGCGGCAAGGGCGATTACGTACTCGTGCTTGTGCCAGGCGACCGGGCCATCTCCTGGCCCAAGCTGCGCGCCGTGCTCGGCGTCAGCCGCCTGTCGATGCCCGACGCGACCATAGCCAAAGAGGTGACCGGCTATGAGCGCGGCACGATTACGCCACTCGGATCTACGACAGCCTGGCCGGTGATTGCCGACGAGCGCGTCCTCGGCCGCGAGATCACGCTCGGTGCCGGAGAGCATGGCGTGGCCGTGGCAGTGCGCGCTCAGGATGTTCTGAACGCGCTCAATGCCGCGGTAGCCGATGTAACTGAACCCGAGGAGACGCAACCGAGGCCCGGGCCTGCCGCCCAGAGTCACTGAGATAGGGACGCCCGTCAGGCGGGCGGGCGCAGGCCGGCAGCCATGACGCAGACTGCCGGCGGGCTGAGGCTGAGGGTCTCGGTTCTCAGCTGCGTGAACCCGGCTTCTCTCAGCAGGTCCTCAAGCCGTCGCGCGGCGCTCCGGGACGTGTCCGCGGTGGCCCCTGGGCAGCGGGGCTGGGAGACGATGGCAACAGACCCGCCGGGCGCCAGTCGCTCGCGCAGCTCGGCGAGCCGCTGGGCCGGGGCCGGCCAGAACCCGAGGGAGTTGACAGCGAAGATGGCGTCGAAGGGGCCTTCAAAGCCGGGCGGAATCTGATCGACCGACGCGCTCGTCAGGGTGACCCGCCCGGCTCGGATAGCGGCAGCATTGCGCCTGGATGCCGCCCGGAGCATGACGTCCGAGTGGTCGATCCCGTACACGTGACCTGCGCCGGATCGGACCAGTTCCGCGACCGCGACGCCTGGGCCGAAGCCGATCTCAAGGACCTGGTCGCAGGGCTGCACGCCGAGCAGCGAGACCACCCACTGGTTGCGCTGCCGGTTGGACGGGCGGTGGGCCATCTCCCAGGCGTTCACGCGCCCGGCCGCGCCCCGAGGATGATGGGCCTGGCCGACGACGTCGTGGTCCAGCGCGCGCACGGCGGCGATCCCGGCCCGCCCGACCCCATACTCGACGGCCGCATTCACTGCTCGCGTCACTCCTCGCCTCACTGCCCGCTTCACCGACCGTGGAATGCTTCTTTCATGTCGTGTTTCCATGGCCGGCAGTCCACGCCTTCAAGCGCGCCTGAAGTCAACCTGCCCGGCCTGCTCACCATCGGCGAGTTGGCCCGCCGCGCGGGAGTCGCCGCCTCGGCCGTGCGCTACTACGAGGAACTCGGCCTGCTGCCGCCGCCCGCCAGGATCGCCGGTCAGCGCCGCTACCCCGAGTCGGCGGCGCGGCTGGTCGCCGCCATCTTGCTCTACAGCGAGGCGGGCTTCACCCTCGCCGAGCAGAAGGCCCTCAGGGCCGACCGCGCCGACTCGCCCAGCGACCGGAGAGAGCTCATGCAGCGCAAGCTGGCGGAACTCGACGAGAAGATCGCCAGGGCGCAGGCCGCGCGCGATGCGATCAGCCACGGGCTGCGCTGCCCCCACGAGGACATCACACAGTGCCCGAATTTCAACGCTGGAGTCACAGCCCGGCTCGCCGGCCAGCCGCTGTCACGATCCCACCGGCAGTTGCACAACCAGCAGGCTGGTCGATCACAGCCCCATCGGCGCATCAGTCCTCTGCCCTAGTTAACGAGCGCCTAGATGCCAAGGACGTGAAGGAACTCATCAGGCCTCAGCCGACGGCCACGGGCTCACCTTTGCCGTGAATTACCTGGCACATGCCCAGCTCATCGCCTTGGGCGATGACACAAGCATGCCTGCGACTGGCCACCACGCACCTTAAGCGGACTTGGCTCTCTCGCGACCTATGAGCCCGTTTAGCTGGCGACATCCAGGTCGTAACGCTCCGCGAGTTCGGCGACGCTAAGGACCTGGCCTGTGAGGTCCATCAGGCCGGGATCCCGCATCAGGGCAACGACAGCGCGCCCGACCCCCTCGGGCGACTGGGAACCGTCGAGGTCCAGATGGTCGGCGTATTGCATGACGCCCTCCGTTCGTACGAGGCCGGGGTGCAGTGCAACCGAGGCGACGCGGTACCTGCGAAGCTGCCCGGCGGCGCTCTGGGCGAGCCGGTCGTCGGCACACTTCGCTGCCGCGTACGCCGCGCCAAGGGTCTGCCGCTCGGTGTCCGTGACTGTGAATGAGACGGTCACCACGGCACTGCCGGCTGTGGCGATGAGCAAGGGCGTGCATCGCGCCAACGTGACGTAGTGCGTTCGGACACCGCCGGTGAACATCGCGTCGAACAGCTCGATCGGCTGCTGCCAGAACGGGGCGTTCCATTCCTCCCACGCTCCGGCGTTGAGCCGTTCATAGCCACCCCAGGCGTTGTTGACCAGCAGGTCCAGCCGGTCGTGCTCCGCCGCGATGCGTGCGGCGACCGCGGCAACTGCCTCGTCGTCGCGGTGATCGCAGACGACGCCTACGCCCCGGCCGCCGTAAGCCGTGATCGCCTGGGCGCACTCCTCGACGGTGCCTGGCAGGTGACCGGTACGCCCGGCGGCACTGGACCGAGCGGTTACATACACGGTCCAGCGAGCCTGTCCCAAGGCTCGAGCGATGCCACGGCCCACGCCCCGGCTGGCTCCCGTCACCCAGGCCACTCGCTCGCTGTCGTCACCGCCACCAGCGGACTGTGTCATGGCGCGCAGGCTAACACCGGCCGCCGACAGGGCAGAACTGCCGTGTGCGGCCCGTTCAGGATCAGCCTCACGACTGCAGCTCCGGGCCAATTCGCGGGCGCTGAGCTGCCGCCGCACTGACTGACAGCCCCCTCACGGCCGGTTATCACGGAGAGTAGTCAGGTTTGCCTCCGCCGGGGGCCGAGCATGGAACTCGAAGCGACCCGACTAGGGAAAGGCGACGCAGTGTCGAACATCAGTGCACTGATGGAGCGCAACAAGGCCTTCGCCAGCACCGGCGCGTGGCGCAATACTCCGCGTCTCCCGTTCCTGCCATTCAAGGGTCTGTACATCATTACCTGCGTCGACCCGCGGACGGACCCCGCTGACTTCCTCGGACTCGAGTTCGGCGACGCGATCGTGGCGCGGACCCTCGGCGGTCGCGTGATCGACGCGGTCATCCGCGACCTGTCTTATATCGGTTACCTCGTCGAGACCAAGGCGCCCGAAGGCCCGTACTTCGAGGCCGCGGTCATCCACCACACTGACTGCGGGAGCAGACTGCTCGAAGATCCTGAGCTGCGGCACGGGTTCGCGCAGCGCACCGGATACGACGAACAGCAGCTAGCCGCCCTGCCCGCGACGGTCCCCGCCGAGACTGTCCGGACTGACGTCGCCAAGATCCTCAACTCGCCCCAGGTCTCAACGAGGACCACCGTCTCCGGTCACGTTTATGACACCGCGACCGGGCTGCTGGAAACCGTCGCAGAACCGGCCCGCATCAACTCGTGATCCCGGCCGGGAAGGGCTGGACGAGGCGGCGACGCGGCCGGAAAGTTCCTTGCGCCGCCCGCTCACGGAGGCAGTGACGGTGGCTTTCGCAGGGCGATCGCATCCGAGGTAGGCGTAGGTCGTCCTCGCGACGATCTGGTTGATATGCGGCGATTCGTCGCGGCGCGGCTAGGACTCCGACGTTCCTGCCGCTTCCGCTTGTCCTATCAGAGGGCCGTATATCTCCGCGTAGTTGTCGTAGTTGAACGGGGCGTCAGGGTTCGCGCGCACCTGCTCGTCGAGCATCTCGGCTTCCTCGCCAACGAGGATCCGCCAGGCCCCGGATCGCACCCCGTCCAGGATGATGGTCGCCGCCTGCGCCGCGTTGAAGCCCTTGCCCTGGAGTTCGTCTCTCATTCGCGGGATCGCCCGGCGTAGGTCATCGGCGGAGAAGTCTTCGGCCAGCAGGCCCATCCCGATGAGAATGGCCCGTCCGATATCGGGGATCTGTTCCAGCAGTTCGGCGTCGCTCAGCTGCTCCCACTCTGGCAGGCCGAGGGCGCGGCGGGAGTTCTCGGCGATGTCAGTGCTCACGACGCCCGGCATAACCACGACGACCCGGACCTGCGGCGCATTGGCGCGCAGGTCTTCGATGAGCGCTTCGGAGAAGCCCTTGATGGCGAAGTTCGACGTGCTGTAAGCGGTGATCGGCGGCGCGCCAGGGCCTGCCGTGGCCCAGAAACCGGTGACGCTGCTGGTATTCACGAGGACACCGTCGCCGCTGGCGATGAGCAGCGGCAGGAACGTGCGGGCGCAGAAATACACGCCCCCCCAGTTGATGGCGAAGGTGCGCTCCCACTCCTGCCGGGAATCCTTGACGAAGCTGGCGCCGCCGAAGATGCCGGCGTTGGCGAAGACCAGGTCGACGTGATCGGAGGCGTGCTGCTCGAGCAGCTCGGCGCGGAACCGCAGGACCTGCGCCTCATCGGAGACGTCACAGGCATGGCCGGTGACCGTGACGCCGGGCGGAGCAGCCGCCCACGCCGT
>JASHUG010000127.1 GCA_030040155.1 Streptosporangiaceae bacterium
GAAGTCGGCGGCGAGCACCTCGTCCGAAATCAGCCGGCCGTGCTCGGTGAGCGCCTCGGCCAGCTCAGGGTCGGCGGTCGACCAGCGAAGCACAACCCGGTCGGTCAGCGCGAGCCCGTCTGACTTCCTGGCCTCCTGGATGAGCCTGATCGCGTCGCGCGCGAGGCCCTCGCGGCGCAGTTCCGGCGTGATCGCGACCTCGATCGCCACGGTCTCGCTGCCCTCGGCCGCGACCGCCCAGCCCGAGCGGGGGACCTGGGTGACCACGACTTCCCCAGGGCCGATCCTGACCGCGGTCCCTTCGACGACCACCTCGGCCGTGCCGCTGTCGCGCAACAGGCCGGCCAGCGTCGCCGCGTCGGCCGCATCGATGGCGGCGGCAACCGGCTGGGTGCCGTTGCCGAACCGCTTGCCGAGGGCGCGGAAGTTCGGCCGGACTGTGTAGCTCACCAACTCGGCGTCGGCGGTGTCGAGCGGCTCGAGCACGCGAACGTTCAGCTCTTCGGCGATCTGCGCCCTGAGCGCATCGGGCAGCTGAGCGAAGCCAGGCGCGCTGACCAGCCCCCTGGCCAGCGGTTGGCGCACCTTGACGACGGCGCTCGCGCGCGCAGACCGGCCCAGCTCAACCAGGCGCCTGGCCAGCGACATCTGGCTGGTCAGCTCGGTGTCGATGAGCGAGGAGTCGGCCTGCGGCCACGACGCCAGGTGCACTGAGTCTGGCGCGTCAGGACCGCGCAGCACGTCCCAGACGTAATCGGTCAGGAACGGCGTGATCGGCGCCATGAGGCGGGTCAGGACATCCAGCGCGTACTGCAGCGTGGCGAAGGCTGACGCTGTCTCGGGCGACCCCGTTCCCGCCCAGAAGCGCCGGCGCGATCGCCGCACGTACCAGTTCGACAGGTCGTCAATGAAACCGGCGATCTGGCGCCCAGCCGCGACCGGGTCGAAGTCCTCAAGCGCGTCGGTGACGTCGCGAACCAGCGTGTGCACCTCGCTGAGCAGCCACTGGTCGAGCAGGGGGCGCTCGGCGGGCTCGGGCGCGGCCGCGGCCTCGTGCGGCGAGGCGTCGGCGGCGTTGGCGTAGATCACCAGGAACGAGACCGTGTTCCAGTAGGTGAGCAGCACCTTGCGGACGATCTCGTCCAGGACGCCAGGCCCGATCTTCCTGGTCGACCACGGCGAGCCGGACGCGGCGAAGAACCAGCGGACCGCGTCGGCTCCGTGCGCCTCCATCAGCGTGATCGGGTCCAGCACGTTGCCCAGGTGCTTGCTCATCTTGCGGCCGCGCTCGTCGACGATCAGGCCGACGCAGATCACGTTCTCGTACGCTGACCGGCCGAACAACAAGGTGCTCACGGTCATGAGCGAGTAGAACCAGCCGCGGGTCTGGTCGATCGCCTCGCAGATGAACTGGGCGGGAAACGAGCGCTCGAACTCGGCCTCGCCGCGCAGCGGCGCGCCGTGCTGGGCGAACGGCATCGCGCCGGAGTCGTACCAGACGTCGATGACGTCGGGAACCCGGCGGGCGGGCTGGCCGCAGGCCGGGCAGGAGATCTGGATGTCATCCACGAACGGGCGGTGCGGGTCGACCCCGGTGACGTCCTGCTCGGCTAGCGAGGACAGCTCGGCCAGCGAGCCGACGCACGTCGCGTGGTCAGACGGGCAGGTCCAGATCGGCAGCGGGGTGCCCCAGTAGCGGCTGCGCGACAGGGCCCAGTCCACGTTGTTGCGCAGCCAGTCACCGTACCGGCCGTGCTTGATGGTCGGCGGCTGCCAATTCGTGAGCTCGTTTTGCTCGAGCAGCTCAGCGCGGATCGCGGTCGTACGGATGAACCAGGACGGGAGCGCGTAGTACAGCAGCAGCGTGCCGCACCGCCAGCAGTGCGGGTAGCTGTGCTCGTGCAGGTAGGAGCTGAACAGCAGGCCCCGGTCCGACAGGTCGTCGATGAGGCGCGGATCCGCGGACTTGAAGAACAGCCCGCCGACCAGCGGGATGTTCTCGGCGAACCGGCCGTCCGGCAGGACCGGGTTGACCAGTGGCAGCCCGTGCTCGCGGCCGGTCGCCATGTCGTCCGCGCCGAACGCGGGCGCGATGTGCACGAGCCCGGTGCCGTCCTCCGTCGTGACGAAGGTCCCGGTGACGACGCGGTGCGCGTCCGGGATGTCGATCAGGCGCAGCGGCGGCCGGTAGGTAGCACCGGCGAGCTGGCGGCCGATGAACCGGTCGGTGATGTGCCAGCCCTCGCCGAGCACGCGCGCGAATAGCGCATCCGCGATCACGACCCGGTCACCGACCCCTGACTTCCTGGCGATCACGTAGACCTCGTCCGGATGCACGGCGACGGCGGTGTTCGCGACTAGCGTCCACGGGGTTGTGGTCCACACCAGCAGGTCCGTGCCCTCGAGCTCCGGGGGAGCGCCCGCGGGCAGCGTCACCAGCGGGAACCTGACGATCACCGAGGGATCGGCCACCGTCTGGTACACGTCGTCCTGGCCCATCTCGTGATCGGAGAGCGGCGTGCCGCAGCGCGGACAGTAGGGACTGATGCGGAAATCCTGGATCAGAAGCGCTTTTGTGAAGATCTCCTTCAGGGACCACCAGACCGACTCGATATAGCTGGGATCCATCGTCTTGTAGGCCTGCGACAGGTCGATCCAGTAGCCCATGCGCTCGGTGAATTCCGCCCAGGCGTCCACGTGGCGCAGGACCGACTCGCGGCACCGGGCATTAAAGGCTTCTATACCGTATGCGTCAATGTCGCGTTTTGACCCAAGGCCAAGCTCCTTTTCGACCGCCACTTCCACGGCCAGCCCGTGGCAGTCCCAGCCGGCCCGCCGCGGGACGTAGTGGCCTTGCATGGTCTTGAACCGCGGAAAGGCGTCCTTCAGGACCCGGGCCTCGATGTGATGGACCCCCGGCATGCCGTTCGCTGTAGGCGGACCTTCATAGAAAATCCACCGCGGACCGGCCGCCGTCTGCTCCAGTGAGCGCTCGAAGATCTTGCCATCGCGCCAGCGGCGGAGCACCTCATGCTCGATCGCGGGCAGGTCAATGGCCGGTGGCAGCTCGGGATACGGGCGCGGCATCGTGGCTTTCACCCTACCTGACCAGGCCATTGCCGGCCTGGCCGTGGCGGGAAGGGTCATGGCCAGGGTGCGGCCAGGCCACGGTTAGGTCAGGCACGGGCAGGGTCTGGTCATGCGGGGGCAGGGTGTGGTCAGGCCGCGCGGCGGCGGGCGAGCTCAACGCTATGCCCGCACAGCCCGGCGGCATCGGGTGCCGCCGGCCATAATTCGGCGGTTGGCCGAGTGTCGCGACCGGGTATGTTTGCGGATTGCGCCAGTCACCACTTATCCTCCGGTGACTGTTTGGTTTCAAGATCCATGCTCAGAGGCCTGAGGGAGGTGGGAGATGACTGCTACCGCGCATTCTGGCGCTGCCG
The DNA here is from genome assembly GCA_030040155.1 of Streptosporangiaceae bacterium. GTDB lineage: Bacteria > Actinomycetota > Actinomycetes > Streptosporangiales > Streptosporangiaceae > JAJYUU01. Next base: position 3,444 of record JASHUG010000127.1, read on the forward strand.
CCCTTCCGGTGCGGCGGGGCGAGAAGAAGTGGACCGAGGCCGAGCTCAGTGAGGTGCGCGACCAGCTCGCCGCCGAGGCCAAGGAGCTCCGCGAGGAGATCGACCGGGCCGAGTCCGACATTGCGCTGCGGCTCGGGGATGCCGTCGGTGATGCGGGCGATGACCAGGCAGACGTCGGCGCGAAGGCCTTCGAGCGGGAGCACGAGCTCGCGCTCACTCACAATGCCAGGGAGCTGCTCGCGCAGACGGAGCGCGCGCTGGAGCGGATCCAGGCCGGAACCTACGGGACATGCGAATCCTGCGGTGAGCCGATCGGTAAGGCCCGGCTGCAGGCATTCCCCCGTGCGACCCTGTGCGTGACATGCAAGCAGCGCGAGGAACGCCGGTAGGCGGGCCGGCCGGAGCCGGCAACCCGTCCCAGCAGCAGCCAGAAACTCAAGAGCAGCCAGAGCCGCGCATGCAGCCAGCTGTCCAGCCAAAACGGCGGGTCGGCGTGCTCCTGGGCGTCGCACTGTTCGTGCTCGCGCTCGACATTGTGACGAAAATCATAGCCGTGAAGGAGCTGACCAACCGGGCGCCGGTCCGGGTGCTTGGCGGCTTCCTCAAGCTGACCGAGTCGCGCAACCCCGGCGCCGCCTTCAGCCTGGGCACCTCGCTTACGGTGCTGTACTCGGCCATCGCCGTGACCGTGATCATCGTCATCCTGCGGACGTCGCGCCGCATCCGCAGCCTGCCCTGGGCGATCACGCTTGGTTTGCTGCTCGGCGGCGCGACCGGCAACCTGACCGACCGGATCTTCCGCTCGCCCGGCCCGTTCCGCGGCTGGGTGGTGGACTGGATCCAGCTTCCGCACTGGCCGGTGTTCAACCTCGCGGACTCGGCAATCGTGTGCGGCGGCATCCTCGCCGTACTGCTGTCGGCTCGCGGCCTGCGCCTGGACGGCACGCGCGAACAGCGATGAGCGAGCCTGGTTGTCCTGGCCAGCACCTGGCGCCGGCCACGGCGTCAGCCGGAGCCGGCAGCGGCAGCCATCGCCGCGTGCCAATCCCTGACGGGCTGGCCGGCGAGCGCCTCGACGCCTCGCTGGCCCGTATGTTCGGCCTGTCCCGCGCCCAGGCTGCAGACCTTATCGGGAACGGGGATGTCCTCGTCGGCGGTCGTCCGGCCAGCAAGTCGGACCGGGTGCCAGCAGGGGAGTGGCTTGAGGTCACGCTCCCGCCGCCGCCGGGGCCGCCCGTGCTCCGCCCGGAACCGGTGCCGGGGCTGGTCGTGCTGCACGAGGACGCCGACATCATCGTGGTCAGCAAGCCGGCGGGCGTCGCGGCGCACCCGACGCCCGGGTGGACGGGGCCGACAGTGCTGCAGGGTCTGCTGGCGGCGGGGCACACCGTGGCCACCAGCGGCGCGGCCGAGCGGCAGGGCATCGTGCACCGGCTGGACGCGAATACCACCGGCGTCATGGTTGTCGCCAAGAGCGAGCACGCTTACAGCGTGCTGAAGCAGGCATTCAGGGACAGGGAGGTCAACAAGCGCTACCACGCGCTCGTCCAGGGTCACCCGGACCCGCTGCGGGGAACGGTAGACGCCCCGATCGGGCGCCATCCGTCAGGCGACGGCCGGTTTGCCGTGGTGGCCGACGGCAGGCCGTCCGTCACGCACTACGACACGCTCGAGGCCTTCAGGGCCGCGAGCCTGCTCGACGTCGGGCTGGAGACCGGCCGGACGCACCAGATCCGCGTGCACATGGCCGCGGTCAGGCACCCGTGCGTCGGCGACCGGCTCTACGGTGCCGACCCGGTGCTCGCCGCCCGGCTCGGGCTGACCAGGCAGTGGCTGCACGCCGTGCGACTGAGCTTCGCCCATCCTGCCGATGGCCGCCAGGTGGAGTTCACCTCCGGCTATCCGGCCGACCTCGCGCACGCGCTCGAGATGCTCCGGGCCGAGGCATAGCCCGCGGCGCCGGGGTTCGGCGGCCTCACTCCGCGGCGGCCTCATTCCGCGGCGGCCCGGTCGGGGCGGGACCGGATGCGGCGCAGTCGCTGCTGCGCCCGGATCAGGGCCGGCGCGGCCAGCCAGCATAGATACGCCCAGTTCCCCACGACCGGAACGAACGAAATCGTAATCGACACGGCGAAGAGCGCCGCGAATGTGAGCAGCCGCGCGTCGTTGTCGGCGGGGTCCGGTTCCGCGCGAAGCCGGCGCATCAAGCGCGCCATCTGCAGGAAGCACAGCAGCGTCGTGACCTGGATGAAGGCGTAGAAGCTGAACCGTAGCCCGAATGCGCCGTTTCCCCCGAGCACCCTGGTGGCGAACGGCTGGATCACGATCAGGAACAGCCAGGCCATGTTCAGCGCGGCTACTGCCGGCTCCAGCCGCTCCACCGACCGGAATAGCCGGTGGTGTGATCTCCAGTGGCTGCCGATGACCAGGAAGCTGATGACAAATGCCAGGTAAGCGCCTTTTTCGTGGCGAACTGACTGCAGCAGTGCATGAGTCGTTGATCCGCTCGGCACCGGGAGCGCGAAGGCCAGCAGTGTCATGGCGATCGCCACAACGGCGTCGGAAAAGAAGATCAGCCGCTCGGTCGTGATCTCCTCACGGCCGTGCCCGGCATCTTGCTGCCCGGTTTGCGTGGTCATCGGCGGACGCCCTCGGCTGGCATGGACCGGAAGCTATCAGCACAGGCGGCGTCGACCGATCCAAACGGGTCCCAATGCCTGCATGCCGCCGCCTCGGGTGTGGGGTGTGCGCCAATTTTGTAGGTAGCAGGGTCAGCTTGCGTGCTTGGCCAGGCTGACGGGCGGGGTCTGGTAGTGAGCTCGCTGCCAGATGTGTTCCCAGCGGTTGCTGGCTTCCTGGCAGCGCAAGGTGGCGATGGCTGTCGCGCCGGGGATGTTCCAGCGCATGCCCGACAGTTTCAGCCGCTGGCCGATGATGGCCTTGCAGCCGGCTTCGACGACACCCGAGCCGATGAACATGCCGAGAGCGCGGAAGTGCTGGTAGTGCATGCGGTGGGCATTGGCCTCGAAGTAGCCCAGGGCCTTGTCGCGTTCGCGGGCCAGGGAGCCGGTGAACTTGAGGTCCTGGCCTGCGGTGAGCAGGGCGGGAATGTTCCCGGCGTCGAGTTCTTCCAGGCGCTGGGCGAGCCAGTCCGGCTGGCTGCCGCGCAGTAGCCGGGTCGCCAGCGTGGCGAGTTCGTGGACGTGCTCGCGGGCGTGGTAGAGGTCGACGATCTGGGTGGCGGCCGGGAACAGCTCATCGGCAAGGTTCCAGATCCACGCGGCGCCGTCGCCGAGGACGACGAGCTGGCGGATGTGCTGGCTGCCGCGACGGCGGCCCTCGGCGTCGGTGAGGTGGCCGAATCGCTCGGCGGGCTCGAAGGTGGCCAGGTAGCTGGATGAGCCGGGGTCGCGGACGGGGAAGCCGTCCTCATCGGTGGTGGTCTGGGTGAACAGGCAGGCGAGCTTGACCTCGCGGGTGCGGGCTTTGCCGTCTGCTGCCTTGCCGGCCCGGTCGCGGGTGGCGGCCGGCACCATCGGCACGCCGGTGCCGTCGACGGCGATGTAGAGCATGTCCGGCAACGGCAGCGGGGGCGGGACGGGGATCAGCTCGCGGGCGCAGATCGCATCGGTCTCGGCGCTGATAGCCGCGGCCGCCGCGGCGCCGGCCATTTCCGCGCACCGTTCCACCCGCTTGACCGTCAGGCTGATGCCGGCCAGCTCGCCCAGCAGGCCGGCCGCCCTGGCGAACGGCACCGCGGCCGCCGCCCTGGCTGTCATCCTGGCCAGGCCCGGCGACATCGATGCCCGCGCGCAGCCCAGCTCGGCATCGCGGGGCGCCAGGCCGTGTCCGCATTCGGCGCAGTGATACCAGGCCCGGCGAACAGCGACCGGGCCGACTACGGTATCGATGGTCTTGGCCCGGTAACCGGTGAGCACCGCCTGGTGCCCGGCCCGGCAGGCTGCCCGCGGGCCGCGGTAGCCGTCGTCGCCGGCCAGCAGGCCCTCGAGCAGCGACGCGCCCAGCCTGGTCACCGCGGTGCGGATCGCTAGTTCCAGTACCGCCAGGTCATCCCCCTGGGCCACGGCGCGCGCCGCCACGCCCGCCAGCCGGCCTATCTCGGTCGCCGCCTCCGCGGCGAGCCGGGCGCAGAGCCCCCTTTTTCGGCCCCCGCCTCAGCCGGGGACAGTGCGCCCGTCCCGGTGACCGGCCTGGCCTCGCAGATCGCCTCGCTGACCTCCACGATCTGCTCGCTGAGGGCGGCAAACTCCTTGTAGTTCGCGAGCTCGGCGCGGACCTTCGCCACCTCCTCCCGCGACAGCTGCCGGGTCCGGGTCCGGCCGCCCGCCGAGCGGGTCCACAGCCAGCGCGGCCCGTGGCCGGGATGGCCGGGCCGGGCGCACGCGCAATTCGGCTTGCCGCAGCGGCGGTAGGTGGCGTTGATGCTGCCCGGCCGCAGGTC
>JASHUG010000128.1 GCA_030040155.1 Streptosporangiaceae bacterium
ACCCGCATCGGCCAGGGTGACTACGGCCTCGAGGCGGCGGTACGTGACATCAACCTGGCTGGGGCGCGGATCGCCCGCCAGGCCGCCGATGAGGCGGGCGGACGGTTCGTAGCGGGCTCGGTCGGGCCACTGAACGTCACCCTGTCTATCTCCCCGAGAGTCGACGACCCGGCCTTCAGGACCGTGAGCTTCGACGAGGTCAGGGCGGCCTACGCGGAGCAGATCGCCGCCCTGGTCGAAGGCGGCGTCGACCTGCTGCTGATCGAAACGATCTTCGACACGCTCAACGCCAAGGCGGCCATCGCCGCGGCTCGCGAGGTGGCACCGCACCTGCCTCTGTGGATCTCGGTAACCATCGTCGACCTAAGCGGTCGAACCCTGTCAGGCCAGACCATCGAGGCATTCTGGACAGCAGTCGAGCACGCCGAACCGTTGATCGTGGGCGTGAACTGCTCCCTGGGCGCCGCCGAGATGCGCCCGTACGTCGAGGATCTATCGCGACTGGCCGATACCTATACCAGTTGCCACCCGAACGCGGGCCTGCCCAACGCGTTCGGCGGGTACGACGAGCAGCCCGCCGACACGTCCAGGCTGCTGCGTGAGTTCGCCCGGCGGCAGCTGGTCAACATCGTGGGCGGCTGCTGCGGCACGGGGCCTGCGCACATCGAGGAGATCGCAAGGACCGTGAGCGATCTGCCCAGGCGGCAGCTTCCTGACCGGCGGGCCAACTCGCGCTTCAGCGGCCTCGAGCCGTTTGAGATCGGACCGGACACCGGCTTCGTGATGATCGGTGAGCGGACGAACGTGGCCGGCTCGGCCAGGTTCCGGCGCCTGATCGAGGCGGGTGACTACCAGGGCGCTTCGGACGTCGCGCTCGAGCAGGTGCGCGGGGGCGCGAACCTCCTCGATGTCAACATGGACGCGGATCTGCTCGATGGCGAGCAGGCGATGACTGCATTCCTGAACCTGATCGCGACCGAACCCGAGGTCGCGCGGCTTCCGATCATGATCGACAGCTCACGCTGGAACGTGCTAGAGGCCGGCCTGAAATGCGTCCAGGGCAAGGGCGTGGTCAACTCGATCAGCCTGAAAGAGGGCGAGAAGGCGTTCCTCGACCAGGCCCGGCGCATCCGCGATTACGGCGCCGGGGTCGTGGTCATGGCCTTCGACGAACAAGGACAGGCCGACACCGTCGAGCGCAAGGTCGCCATCTGCGCTCGCGCCTACGACCTGCTGACCAAGCAAGCCGGATTCCCGCCCGAGGACATCGTTTTCGATCCCAACGTCCTCGCGGTGGCAACCGGGATCGAGGAGCACAACGGGTACGCCAAGGCGTTCATCGACGCGCTCCCGCTGATCAAAGAGCGCTGCCCAGGGGCGCACACCAGCGGCGGGATCTCCAATCTCTCGTTCTCCTTCCGCGGCAACGATGTCGTCCGCGAGGCCATGCACTCGGCGTTCCTCTTCCACGCGATCCGCGCGGGCTTGGACATGGGAATCGTCAACGCCGGCCAGCTCGTCGTCTACCAGGACATCAACCCGGAGCTCCTCGAGCTTGTCGAAGACGTCATATTCGACCGCCGGCCGGAAGCTACCGACCGCCTGGTCGCGTTCGCGGACACCGTCAAGGGCAGCGGGACCAAGCGCGAACTCGATCTGTCCTGGCGTGACGCACCGGTTGACAAGCGACTCGCGCACGCGCTCGTGCACGGGATCGTCGACTTCATCGAGGCCGATACGGAAGAGGCCCGGCTGGCGGCTGATCGCCCTCTCGATGTCATCGAGGGCCCGCTGATGGAGGGCATGAAGATCGTCGGCGACCTGTTCGGCTCGGGCAAGATGTTCCTGCCTCAGGTGGTGAAGAGCGCGCGGGCCATGAAGCGGTCCGTGGCTTACCTCGAGCCGTTCATGGAGGCCGAAAAGGAACAGGCGATACGCGACGGCCAGGCCGAAGGCGGACGGTCGCAGGGCAAGATCGTCATGGCCACGGTCAAGGGCGACGTGCATGACATCGGCAAGAACATCGTCGGCGTCGTCCTGGGCTGCAATAACTACGAGGTGATCGACCTGGGCGTCATGGTGCCGAGTGCCACGATCCTCGACACCGCGACCGCCGAGGGAGCTGCGGCGGTCGGGCTCTCCGGTCTGATCACGCCCTCGCTGGATCAGATGGTCAGCGTGGCTGAGGAGATGCAGCGCCGGGGAATGACGGTGCCGCTGCTGATTGGCGGCGCGACGACCTCGAAGCAGCACACGGCAGTACGGATCGCACCTGCTTACGACAACCCCACAGTGCACGTGCTTGACGCATCTCGCGTTGTCGGCGTCGTCTCCGACCTGCTCGACCCGGCGCGGGCCGCAGATCTGGACAAGGCGAACCGGGCGGAACAGGAGCGGCTGCGTCAGCAGCATGCGGCCAGGCAGCAGCGGCCGCTGCTGCCGCTCTGGCAGGCTCGGGCCAACCGCGAGCAGGTGAGCTTCGATGATCTGCCAGTGCCGGCCTTTACCGGCTCCCGGGTCGTGGAGCCCGACCTGCGTGTGCTGCGTGACTTCATCGACTGGCAGTTCTACTTCACGGCCTGGGAACTCAGGGGCAAGTACCCTGCCATCCTGGCCGAGCCCGCGGCCAGAGAGCTGTTCGACGACGCACAGCGGCTGCTCGAGGAGATCATCGACGGCGGTCTGCTAACGGCGCGCGGCGTCTATGGCTTCTGGCCAGCCCACTCCGAAGGCGACGACATCGCCATCGACGGTGGGCCGTCGTTCCCGATGCTCCGCCAGCAGGCAACGCGGCCGGACTCTCGTCCCAATCGTTGCCTCGCTGACTACGTGGCGCAAAGCGGCGATCACCTGGGCGCGTTCGCGGTGGCCGTGCACGGGGGGGCCGAGCTGGCCGCGCGGTATGAGGCCGAGCGGGATGACTACCGGGCAATCAGCGTCAAGGCACTGGCCGACCGGCTGGCCGAGGCGTTCGCGGAGTACGTGCACCTGGAGGCGAGGCGAGCCTGGTTCGAGCCGGGTGCCGACCCCGCGATGGATGACCTGCATGCCGAGCGGTTCCGCGGCATAAGGCCAGCGTTCGGATACCCGGCCTCCCCTGACCACTCCGAGAAGCAGACGCTCGTCGAGCTGCTGGATGCTGCCCGGGTCGGGGTGGGGCTGACGGACTCGTTTGCCATGACTCCGGCAGCAAGCGTGAGCGGCCTGATATTCGCGCACCCGGCGTCCCGCTACTTCAATGTCGGCCGGATCGACAAGGACCAGGTCGAGGACTACGCCGGGCGCAAGGGCACGTCCGTGGCCGACGTCGAGTACTGGCTGCGGCCCAACCTGGCCTACGATCCGGTCCCGGCGGGAACCTGCGGCTGACAGCTCGCTGCTGGCCTGGGCGGCTCAGCGAGGCGCCAATTCGGTCAGCGAGCTGATCCTCGGGCCAGCCCAGTCAGCTTCCCGTTCTATCGCGCCGTGCGGCAGCCAGTCCGGCCCGGCCAGCAGCACTGCCGTCATGCCGACAGCCGCGGCCCCGGTGAGCTCTCGCCCGCCGCCGTCGCCGACATACAGACACGCGGTGGGGTCGACACCCAGCCGGGTGGCCACAGTGCGGAACAGCCGCTCGTCGGGCTTGCGCGTCCCCTCGACGCACGAGAAGACCGGCGCGTCTACCAGGGCCGCGAGAGGCAGCTCCGGCCATGCGTTCGGTAGTTCCCACGTGCAGTCCGACAGCAGGCCTATCCGCAGACCCGCAGCCCGAAGACCGCTAATCACTCCGAGTGCCTCGGGCCTTGGCCCGAACAGCGTGCTCTGGAGCTGCTGGCGCAGCGCAACGGCCGCGTTGAGCCGATCTTCGGAAGGCCGCGCCCCGAGCCGGGTAGCCAGCGTGCGCATGGTCTGCGTCGCGTCACCCAGTGCGCCGGACACCCGCTCGCCGAACGACTCGGTCAGCGCCACGGCTAGCCGGGCCAAAGGAACGCCGAGAAGGTCGGCCACCACGGCCGCGTGCCGTTCCCATACCGCGTCACTGGCGCTCGGGGTGAGCGTTCCGTAGAAGTCAAAAACCACGGCTTCCTTGCCTGCGATCAGGCTCTCCACAGACACCATCCTCGCCGATGACGGTACCGGGCGTCGTTGCCTGCGTGTCAACCGGAGTTCCCCTGACCTGGGTCGCCGAACTAGGCTGCCTCGCACACCAGTGAAGAGAGTGCCGCGCAGATGACTTCAGGATCGCGTACCCCGTTCAGGCCAGGCGATCTGTTCGGATCGGCCGTGAGCCGATCGTGGGGGCTGCCGCCCAAGCGCAACAAGGTCGCTGTTGAGCGAGGGGCGCAGGTGCCGATGCGCGACGGCGCGATCCTGCTTGCCGATCACTACGCTCCGGTGACGAAGACGCCCAGGCCGACAGTCCTGATGCGCAGCCCTTACGGGCGGGGCTGGCAGTTCGCGATGATGGCACGCCCATTCGCCGAGCGCGGATATCACGTGCTGCTGCAGAGCGCCCGCGGCACCTTCGGCTCCGGCGGCGTCTTCACGCCCGGAACCCGCGAGGCGGCCGACGGCCAGGACACGGTCAGCTGGCTCAGGACGCAGGACTGGTTTAACGGCAAACTGGCGACCGTCGGGGCCAGCTACCTCGCCTTTGTGCAGTGGGCACTGATGACCGATCCGCCGCCGGAGCTAACCGCCATGGCCGTGCACATCAGCCCGCACGACCTGGCTGGGGCCGGCTTCACGAACGGCACGTTCCAGATGTTCAACCTGCTCATGTGGAGCGACCTGATGGCGCGCCAGGAACAGGTTGGCGCCGTGCAGGGCGCGTGGCGCATGTACCGGACAGACAAGCGGCTGGCGCCGGTGCTTCAGCGGCTCCCGGTCACGAGGACGGCAGAGATACTTGAGCCGGGCGCACCCTGGTACGCCGAGTGGCTCCAACACCCCGACCCGGCCGATCCGTACTGGGATGGGTACCGAGCCGCGGCCGCGCTGGATCAGGTGAGCGTGCCGACGCTCCTGATCAGCGGATTCCACGACTTCTTCGTGGACCAGACGATGCAGCAATACCGCGTTCTGCGCGACCGCGGCGTACCGGTCGGCCTGACGATCGGCCCGTGGAACCACCTGAACTTCGACATGGGACTGGCCACCAAAGAAACGCTGGCCTGGCTTGATGCCTTCGCGGACGGGAACGAGGGCGGCAGCGCGAACCGCAGTCCGCGGCCGCAGCCGGTCCTGGCCTGGACCTCGGGAAGCGGGCAGTGGCGCGAGTTGCCCGACTGGCCGCCGGCGGACGCAAGACCGGCAACCTGGTACCTGCAGCCGCGGGGCATGCTGGCTGATGCGGCACCAGACTCGGCAGCCATCGCGACGTCGTTCCGGTACGACCCGGCCGACCCTACGCCCTCGGTGGGCGGCCGGATCATGTCCATGACCTGCGCCGGCAGCCGCGACAACACCGCACTTGAACGACGCCCGGACGTGCTGACCTTCTCGACCGCGCCGCTCACCGAATCGGTGGAGGTGGGCGGAGTGCCGGCCGTCCGGCTGTTCGTGAGCTCGGATAACGGCTACTTCGACGTCTTTGCCAGGCTCTGCGACGTTGATCACCGCGAGATCTCCAGGAACCTGACCGATCAGATTGTCAGGCTGACCCCAGACCAGCTGACGCCGGGCCAGGTCACCGAGGTCAGCCTGCAGTTGACCGACGTCTCGCACGTTTTCCTTCCTGGTCACCGGATCCGGCTGCAGGTTTCCGGTGGCGCCCATCCGCGCTTTGCGCGCAACCTCGGCACGGGCGAGCATCCGGCCACGAGCACAACTCTGGTGCCGACAACGCTGCACGTGCTGCACAGCAGCGGCCACCCGTCGGCGCTGTCGCTGCCGGTCGTGCCGAGCTCGCCGCCAGCTGCGTACGCGGCGAAGACCGCGGCCCCGGTGGCCAGGGCCGGGCCCGCTAGCTAAGCCCGGCGCTCCAGCCGGGCCGGTAGGCGCGGGCGAAGGCACGGACCCCGCCCTCGGCCATGCGGCGGATCTCGTCATCGCGGAGCGGGCGCGTCCCGAATAGCGACCGGTTGTTGAGCTGGCCGAACGTGAGCGCGAACAGATGGTCGCCGGCCTCGTCCGGATCGGGGATCTCGAGCAGCCCGCGCTGCGCAATCCCGGCCAGACGTTGAGCCAGCCGGTCGGTGACGCTGAACGGCCGCATCCGCTCACGCTGCAATTCGGGGAAGTGCGACGCTTCGGCCATCATCAGCCTGATCATCGCGGACCGTTCAGGGGAGCGGAACGCCAGCATGGCGGCCTCCACCGCGAACCCGGCCAGGCTCTCCTCCGGATCGGCGACGTCAGTCAGGTGCTTGTCGATGATCGCGTCGATCGCGTCGATCATCGACCTGTATGTCTCGCGAATGACCGCGAGGAAGAGCGTTCGCTTGTCCTCGTAATGGTTGTAGATGGTCCGCTTGGACACGCCCGCAAGGTCCGCGATGGCATCGACGCTGGTCCGCTCGAAGCCGTCCCGCACGAAGAGCTCCCTGGCGGCCTGCACGATGGCCGCCTCTTTCAGCTCTGACCCGCCGGGAGGGCGGCCACGACCAGACCGCTCGGCTGGCCCGCCCTGCCCAGCTAGCACGGCCTCATCCCCTCCCTGTCCGCTGACCGCCCGCGTCCGCCGGCCCTAATTAACTGCACCCCGGAGTTTACCAAATTATACTGCACGGTGTAGTGTAATAAAGGCACGCTGACGAGCATCTGTCAGCAGCCTGTCCGCGCGGTATCAGCGGCCGCCGCGACCATGGCCAGGACAACGACCTAGCAGGGGTATTCATGACGGCGCAGCCCAGCACGCAGCACGCCCAGGCTCCGGCGCGGGAAAAGATGGACCCGGCACTGGTCAGGCTCATCGTCATCCTGCTCGGCGGCGCGATCCCGGCCTTGCTCGACACCTCCATCGTCAACGTCGCGATCAATACGATTGGCGTCGACCTGCACACCAGCGTGGCCTCCATCCAATGGGTCATCACCGGCTACCTGCTGTCATTCGGCATGGTGATCCCGCTCAGCGGCTGGGGCCTGGCCAGGTTCGGCGGGCGCGCGAGCTGGATGTTCTCGCTGACGCTGTTCCTCGTGGGCTCGATTGCGTCAGGCGCCTCGTGGAGCATCGGCAGCCTGATCGCGTTCCGGGTGCTGCAAGGCGCCGGCGGCGGCCTGCTGTTCCCGCTGCTCACTACCCTGATCGCCCAGGCCGCTGGCGGGCGGAACCTCGGCAAGCTCATGGCCACGGTCAGCCTGCCCGTCGCGGTCGTGCCGATCCTCGGCCCCGTTGTCAGCGGCCTGATCATCAGCAACGCGAGCTGGCGGTGGATCTTCTACGTCAACGTGCCCATCTGCCTGGTCGCCCTCGCCGTTGCCTGGCGCGGCCTGGCGGGTGTCGGCGTCAGGCGCCCCGGCTCCACCAGGCCCCGGCTGGACGTCACTGGCCTGCTACTCCTGTGCCCGGCGCTGGCCGGGCTGCTTTACGGGCTCGCCCAGCTCGCCAGCCAGCACAGCGTCGCGCGCCCGGCTGTCTGGGCGCCGGCGGTCGCGGGCGCCGTCCTGCTCGCCGGGTTCGTCGCGCACGCGCTGCTCGGTCGGAACGAGCCGCTGGTCGACCTCCGGCTGTTCCGCTCCCGCGGCTTCAGCGGGGCATCGTGGCTGCTGTTCCTGGCCGGCCTGTCGATCTACGGCGCGATGCTGCTGCTGCCGCTTTATTTCCAGCAGGCCCGCGGGTACTCGGCGCTCGCGGCCGGGCTGATGATGATTCCGCAGGGCGTAGGCAGCATCCTGCCGCGGACCGTCGTGGGCAAGCTGACCGACAGGATCGGGCCCCGTCCGGTGACGCTGGTGGGAGTCCTTCTCGCGGCCCTCGGGACGATCCCGTTCGCGCTGGCCGGGCCACACCCGAGCCTGGCGCTCCTTGTCGCCGCGCTCGCCGTTCGGGGCGCGGGCCTTGGTGCCGCAACGATCGCCGTGATGGCGGGCGCCTTCCAGGGGCTGAACCGGGCCGAGATCCCCCATGCCAGCAGTGCCACCCGGATCATGCAGCAGGTCGGCGGCGCGTTCGGCGCCGCCGTGCTGGCGGTAATCCTGGCCAGCCAGGCCCGCAGCGCGGGGCTTGCCACCGCATTCGGCCACACGTTCTGGTGGTGCGTCGGCTTCACCGCGCTGGCCCTGGTGCCGGCCATGCTGCTGCCAGGGCCCGACAGGCCCGCGGTTGCACCCGGCTAGCCATCGGCGGCCGCCCGGCGGCCCCGCTACCCGGCGGCCTGGGGCGACTTGCTGGGCTCTTCGCTTGCCGACTTCGCCTGCGCCGAGGCGATAGACGTGTCTACCCGCGCGGGCGTCTCGAAGTCGAGGTAGGGGTAGTGCCGCCAGCCGAGCTTTTGCAGCCGGTACTGGGCCGAGGTCGCCAGCACCCCCAGCCCGTACTTGATCGACCGCGGCAGGTTAATCGAGGACGCGTCCTCCTGATACCGGGTCGGGCACGACACCTCCCCGATCCGCGCCCCCGCCGCCACCGCCTGCGCGATGATCTGGTTGTC
>JASHUG010000129.1 GCA_030040155.1 Streptosporangiaceae bacterium
GCCCGGCGCGTCTGGATTGTGGACCCGCTCGATGGCACCAGGGAATTCGGCGAGCCGGACCGCAGCGACTGGGCCGTGCACGTGGCGCTGTGGGCCGACGGCGACCTGACCGCGGGCGCCGTCGCGCTGCCGGCCGAGGCCACCGCGCTCAGCACGGACGCGCCGCCAACCGCACGGGCCTCGCCAGCCGGATCGGGCCAGCCGCTCCGGCTTCTCGTCAGCCGGTCCCGGCCGCCCGGCTTCGTCCAGCACATGGCGGATGACCTGGGCGCCGAGCTCGTTGGGATGGGATCGGCCGGGGCCAAGGCCGCTGCGGTGATCATGGGCAAGGCCGATGCCTACGTCCACAGCGGAGGGCAGTACGAGTGGGACTCGGCCGCTCCCGTGGCCGTGGCCCGGGCCGCAGGCCTGCACGCGTCGAGGATCGACGGGTCCGCGCTCCGGTACAACCAGGCAGACCCGTCCGTGCCTGATATTCTCATTTGCCCGATCGAGCTGGCGGACCGGTTGCTCACTGCGATCAGCCGGGCACGATCAGCCGACGGACCAGGCCAGCGCGGGCCTGAGCCCGTTCCCGCCCAGCACCGCTTGCCCACCGAACCGGAGCATCGCTAATGGCGCCGAGCCGTACCGACTACCTGATGTCCCAGCTTGACGTGCTGGAGGCTGAGTCGATCCACATCATCCGGGAGGTGGCGGCCGAGTTTGAGCGGCCGGTTCTGCTGTTCTCCGGCGGCAAGGATTCCATCGTCATGCTCGCCCTGGCCGAGCGAGCATTCTCGCCGGCCCGCATTCCGTTCCCGTTCATGCACGTCGACACCGGCCATAACTTCCCCGAGGTACTCGAGTTCAGGGACCGTCGGGTGGCCGAACTCGGGGGGCGGCTGGTCGTGGCCTCGGTCCAGGAGTCGATTGACGCCGGCCGGGTAGTCGAGGAGACCGGCCGGTTCGCCAGCCGGAACCGGCTGCAGACGACGACGCTGCTCGACGCGATCGCTGACAACCGGTTCGACGCGGTGTTCGGCGGGGCGCGCCGGGACGAGGAGCGGGCCAGGGCCAAGGAGCGGGTCTTCTCGTTCCGCGACGAGTTCGGCCAGTGGGATCCCAAGAACCAGCGCCCCGAGTTGTGGAACGTCTACAACACCCGCATCCGCCGGGGTGAGCACATCCGGGTCTTCCCGCTGTCGAACTGGACCGAGCTCGACATCTGGGACTACATAGCCAGGGAGCAGCTGGAGATCCCGTCGATCTACTTCGCGCACTCCCGCATGGTCTTTGAGCGGGACGGAATCCTGCTGGCCGACAACGAGTTCGTGACCAGGGGAGAGGATGAGCCGCCGTTCGAAGCGCGGGTCAGGTACCGGACCGTCGGCGACATGACCTGCACGGGCGCGGTGGAGTCCACGGCGACCACGGTCGAGTCCGTGATCGCCGAGATCTCGGTGACCAGGATCACCGAGCGCGGCCAGACCCGTGCCGACGATCGGGCCAGCGAGTCCGCGATGGAAGACCGCAAGCGAGAGGGCTACTTCTGATGACGGGCACGCACGCGGACCCGGCTAACCCGGCCGAGTCGGTCCGGCACATGGACATCCTGCGGCTCGCCACGGCCGGCTCGGTCGATGACGGCAAGAGCACCCTGATCGGGCGGTTGCTGTTCGATTCGAAGGCGATCTTCGAAGATCAGCTGGCCGCGGTGGAGCGGACCAGCAAGGAACGCGGCGAGGATTACACGAACCTCGCGTTGCTGACCGACGGGCTAAGGGCCGAGCGCGAGCAGGGCATCACGATCGATGTCGCCTACCGCTATTTCGCCACGCCGCGGCGCAAGTTCATCATCGCCGACACTCCCGGGCACATCCAGTACACCCGCAACATGGTCACCGGCGCTTCGACCGCCGACCTGGCCATCGTGCTCGTGGACGCCAGGAACGGACTGACCGAGCAGAGCCGCAGGCACGCGTTCCTCACCACCTTGCTCCGCGTCCCGCACCTGGTGCTGGCGGTCAACAAGATGGACCTGGTCGACTACAGCCAGGACGTGTTCGAGGCGATCGCCGAGGAGTTCACCTCGTTCGCGGCCAAGCTTGAGATCGGCGACCTGACCTTCATCCCGATCTCGGCCCTGCACGGCGACAACGTCGTGCAGCGGTCGGCCAACATGCCCTGGTACGACGGCCCCTCGCTGTTGCACCACCTGGAGCACCTGCACATTGCCTCCGACCGGAACCTCATCGATGTCAGGTTCCCCGTCCAGTACGTCATCCGCCCGCACCAGGCCACCGATCCCGACCTGCACGATTACCGCGGCTACGCGGGCCAGGTGGCCGGCGGCGTCCTGAAGCCGGGCGACGAGATCATGCACCTGCCATCCGGCCTGACTACGACGATCAAGCAGATCGACACGGCCAGGGGAGCGGTGCCCGAGGCATTCCCGCCGATGTCGGTCACCCTGCTGCTCGCCGACGACCTGGACGTATCCCGCGGCGACATGTTCTGCCGCCCGCATAACCAGCCTTCCGCGACCCAGGACATCGAGGCCATGCTCTGCTGGATGACCGACACGCGGTCGCTGGCACCCGGCAACCGCCTGGTCGTCAAGCACACAACCAGGACGGTCAAGGCGATCGTGCGGGACCTGCACTACCGGCTCGATGTCAATACCCTGCACCGGGACGAGACCGCCGCCGAGCTGAGGCTGAACGAGATCGGCCGCGTGACGCTCCGGGTCACCCAGCCCCTGTTCTGCGACCCCTACGCGCGCAACCGGCTGACCGGCGGCCTCATCCTCATCGACGAGGCCACCAGCGCCACGGTGGGCGCCGCGATGATCACCGACAACTGACCGGCGCGGTCAGGCTCTGGTCAGATCTTGACCCAGATGTACTGCGTGACCGTGTCGTTGCCGTTGGGGATTGCGGCTGCCAGCCGATACAACGGGTCGGTGGCCAGCGTGCTCGCCAGGACGTGGTCGATGCCGGGGGTGGTCTGGAAGTTGTAGCCAACGACCTGGAAATACCCGGCCCTGATCGCGGCGATGTAGCCCGCGGTGCCGGTCAGGAACTGGCCCTGCTGGTCCACGTACCCGATGTAGTACGTCGAGGTGAACTGGTCAGGCTGGGCGTCGGCGTGGTGACGCAGGTAGTAGATCGGCACTTCGTCGACCTCCACCAGGTAATGGGCGCCCGGCCGCAGGTACTGGGCGAAGTCGGCAACGAAGACCGCCGAGTTGGGCCAGGAGTTGAACAGGTTGTTTGCCTGGGTCATGCCGAGCGCCATGGTCGCGCCCCAGACTGCGATGCCGACCTGCGCGCGCCGGAAGTGGTCGCCGATAAGCCTCGCCAGGCCCACGCCCGCGATCGGCGCGGCCAGGAACAAGCCGAAGCCGATGTGCTTCCAGAGCGAGACGACGGTATGGATCCTGATCTGTTCCGCCGGCGCAAGCAGGGCGCTGCCTGCCATCACGATGCCGAGGCACGCCCGCCGCAGGCGGCTGCCGCCGGGAGCGATCTGCTCGCCCGGCTCGGTATACGTCCGGATCGCATAGCCGACCGCGCCGACGACCGCGAGCACGAATGGCAGGCCCGCCCACTGCAAGCTGTCCCACAGCAGGCTGCCGGTGGATGAAGTGCCCTCGAATCTCTCCAGCGTGGTGAAGTCGATGCCCTGCCGGTAGTTCGGACCTGACAGGTACAGCGCGGCAGCCAGCATCGCGGCGATTGCTCCGCCGAGGGCTAGCGGCGGGATGAGCGCCTTACGGGCACGGGACGGCCAGGCCGCCAGTCCGGCGATCAAGACGATGCTCGGCACGAACAGCAACGAGGCGTACTTCGTGGCTACCGCCAGCGACGCGGGCAGCGCCGCGAGCAGGTAGACGGGCCACCTGAACGTCGCCGTCCTGACCACGATCCAGGTCGCCACTGCCAGCAGGAGCAGGGCCGATGCGTCATAGGTAGCCAGGTTGCCGAGGAAGAGGGTGGGCTCGGTGACGGCGAAGATGACGACCGAGCAGAGGGCCACACGCTCGTTGAAGAGCCGGCGGCTCAGCGAGTAGAGCAGCGCGGTGGTCCCCAGCATCTCGGCCAGGCTGACCGCCCTCGCGGCGGCCAGCCCGCCGAGGCTGTCGGCCACTGCGGCCAGCGGCGGATACAGCACTGGAGCACCGGAGAAGTAGGAGCCGTAGTTGCCCTGCAGTGCCGTGCCGTGCAGCCAGTGAGAGATCTCCAGGTGCCCGACATAGATATAGAGAGCCTCGTCCTCGAAGGCGGTGTTGTGCATGCGCAGCGACAGCAGCGCTTGCAGGGTCAGGACGCAGAGAAGGACGGCCCTGCTGATCCACGTACGCCGCCTCGAGGGCGCCGCCGGCGCCTCCTCATCTGCGGGTATCCCGGGGATTGCGTCAAGGACCTTGGTGGTTTCCGCCTCGCCGGCCTCGTCGATCGACTCCAGGAGGCTCGAGATGTCGGCGTCCGCCAGCGGATCTGACTCGAGCTTCGGCGTCGCGAACAGCACGGTTTCTGCGTCGGGTGACTGGCCGGGTTTGACGTCGTCGGCGAGCGAATGCCGGACCGATCGGGCGGACCGGCGCGTGGCGGTCGGCCGGTGCCGCTGACTGCTCATCGACCGACGCTGGCCAGCGGCAGGTTCGCGATGGCCGCGGCGAGGTCGGCACGGACTTGCGGCCTCGACTCGATCCGCCAGTCGATGCCGTCCTTGTCGAAGTCGAACCAGATGAAGCCGAGGACATCGCTATGACTGGCCACGCCCTGGACCAGGCTAAGCGTGCTCGGGCCCTCGGCGGGTCCCGTCTCAACCGACGTCTCGGCGATTATGAAGGGCTTGTTGGTGAAGCGCCGGATCTCGCGCATCGTGGGATCAAAGACCCCCGAGAACGTATGCGGGCCGGTCACCGCAAAGTAGCCGGTGAGCCCGATCCAGGTTACGTACGCGGCGCCGGGCCAGTATGGCCTGAGCTGCACCTGCGGCACCGGGTTGATGACGTTGGGATTCCAGACCCAGATCACGTTGCTGGCGCCCGCAGCGACGAACAGATCGTGAATACGGCGCCACGCTGCGACAAAGGTGGCCGCGCTGGTCTGCCCGGTCCCCCAGGGATACCAGTTGCCGTTCATCTCGTGCCCGAAGCTGATAGCGACGGGCAGGCCGAGTGCCCGAACGGCCCGCGCGAACCTGGTGATATACCCGTCGCTCGCGCCGGCCGCGATCTGCTGTACCGACATGCTGAACGGCTCCCAGGCCATGTAGTACAGCGCACCGTAGTCCCAGGCGTTTACCGCCGCGGCGGCGTCGAATCGCGCGCCCCACGCTACGTACTGGCCGGCCACATTGGGCTGGCGGCCGATGCTCGCCGAGATGTCGATCAGGGGCGTCAGCGAGTTGGGCTCGCCGTCGGCCTGGATCCCGATGAACTTGCCTCCCCTCGGATCGATCAGCGCCTGGAGGTTGTACCGCTTCGCCGTCGCGGGAACCTGGGTCGGCGCCGGCTGACTAGAAGCGGTCGGCCCGGCTGCCCCGGTCGATCCAGGCGCGTTGAGGCCGCAGCCGCCAAGCAGCGCGCTGAGCGCCAACGCCGTCAGCGCCCCGATAACGAGCCGGCCGCTCATAGCGTCTGCGCGGCCCTGGGCTGGATGAGGATGCGGCCAACGACGACGACCTGGAAGACGCCCAAAACGAAGATCAGGTAGAAGTTGTACGCATCCATGGTCATCATCCGCCACAGGGCGAGGGTCGCCCAGAACGCCGACGTTCCGAGGCTCCAGCCGATGAGACCGACCCACAGCCGCCGCCGCCCGTCCTGCCGCTTGGAGCCCGAGCCCGATGCCTGCCAGCCCTTTAGCCGGCCGCGAGCCTGGTCCCAGAACGCGAACGCGTGCGCCCAGCCCGAGAGGACCCGCACCGACCAGGCCTCCAGGCGATATGGCGAGCGGTGCCACATCGGGTAGATGACCCCGGC
This sequence comes from Streptosporangiaceae bacterium, assembly GCA_030040155.1. Lineage (GTDB taxonomy): Bacteria > Actinomycetota > Actinomycetes > Streptosporangiales > Streptosporangiaceae > JAJYUU01. The sequence goes on from JASHUG010000129.1 coordinate 5,975, forward strand.
GTAGAACAGGACCGGCGCGATGAAGATCATGTTCTTCAGGAGCAGGTAGTTGGGCCCGAGGACGAGAATGCCGATCGCCAGGAGCGGGGCGACGAAGGTGAAAACGGCGGTGTAGATGTATCCGACGCAACCCGAGAGATAGCAAAGCCGGGTATAGAGCGGAATCTTCCGTCGCCAGAACTTCGAATTGCCGAGCAGGCTCATCGTGCCCGAGCACCATCGGTACTGCTGATTGACGAAGGCGACGAGACTGTCCGGGCAATTGCCGGTAGACAGGGCTATCGGGATGTAAATCAGGCGCCAGCCGTGCAAGTAGAGATCAAAGCCGGTGTGCAGGTCCTCGGAGTGGTGCGCCAGGGCCATGCCGCCGTTCTCTTTGAGCGCCACCCGACGGTAAATTGCGCAGCTGCCCACGCAGATCGCGCCGCCCTTGTTCGCGCGCGCAGTCTGGATCGACCGGTAGAACAGTTCCTGGATCGACCCGGCGCCGCGCTCGATCCAGGTCTGCTCGTCCTCGACGTGGAAGAACTGAGGGGTCTGGACGATGCCTGCGTCCGGGTGGCGATCCATATAGGGCAGCGTCTCGTTGAGCAGATCAGCGCGCGGCGCGAAGTCGGCGTCCAGGAGCAGGATGTATTCGCCAGACGAGATCCGGTAGCCGTACCTGAGATTGCCTGACTTCAGATACCAGCCCCGGTTGGGGCGCGATGCGTAGGCAAAGCCAAACTCCCGAGCCATGGCCTTGACCTCGGGTCGGGCCGCGTCGTCCAGGACGTATGGCGTCAGCGCCCCCCGGTAGGCGGTCCTCAGCGCGTCGACATGAGTCCAGGAATTGCGGAGGATCTCGAGCGGTTCGCCGCACGTCGGCATGAACACGTCGACCGCCGGATACCACAGCGGATGCCAGTCGGCGACGAGCTTCTTGTGCGCGGCCAGATCAAAGCTGCGGCTCATGCCGTCGACGACGAGCGAGAGCAGAAAGCAGCAGGTCCCGAACAGCATGAACGGCGCGTAAAACAGGAACCAGTGCGAGTCCTCGAACATTCTGATCTGGCTGTACACCAGTGGCGGGAAAGTCAGGATGGTGCAGACCGTCAGGACCCAGGCGTAGCGCCGGACGTAGGCGTACTTTTCCTTGTCCGTCGGCGGGCGGGGCAAGACGAGTTCTGGCACGGTCGGCTGCGCGCTCGCGAGCTGCCGCGGCGCCGCATCCGGTCTCGCGGCCACGGACGGCGGAGCCTGCGGCGTCCCAGACGGCTTGGAGGGCCGGGCGTGCTTGGCCGGTGCGCGATGCCGGGCTGGGGTGGGTTCGTTGTCCGGGCGTGCCCGCCTGACGACTACAGCCATGGGCCCCTCGCTCACGCTCCCATTACCCCAGAACCGGACGAACCCGGCTAATACCACGTAAGTCACTTAGTGGTGAGAGCACCACAACATGAGATCGTAAGCTGACACAGATCATCTCTGCCATGGAAACGCGATATCCGCACCAGCCCGATATGAGGCGTACGCTGCTGCTTTCGGCCGGACGAGGTCACCGGCCGATGGGTGGGCCAGGGTGCCAGCTGACATTCTCGGCAGCCGAAAGACTCGGCGATCCAGGCGTAACACCTAACTCGGTATAAGTTAGGGACTTCGGTTATTTGGGGTCCTGGCTCGCCTCGCCCGCGGCAGTGAGCGGCCGCGAGGAGTGGCTGCCGGTCACGCACCTGGTTAGGTACAGCTTGGGGGTTTTGTGGGGTCGCTTGCGGACATCATCTCGGCGATGCGAGCAGCAGTGCCGGCGGGGCGGCCGGCCATCGGCGAGCGCGAGCGTGCGGAACTGCGGGACCTGACCCAGGCACTGAAGGCGGCAATGCCAGCCGCTGGCGACGAGGTCCGGCGCTTCGAGGGCATACGCCACCGGAGCGTGCGAGTCGACGAAGCGCAACTGCGCGGCTGGCTGGCCGGCAAGACCGTTCTGGTTACCGGCGGCACTGGGTGCATCGGGTCGGTGCTTCTCGGTCAGATCGCCGGCCTTCGACCGGCCCGGCTCGTGTCGGTCAGCCGCGGTCAGACCGACCGCTGGCCGCGGCAGGATGCCGCCGAGTACATGACCGCCGACGTCGGCGGCCGGGCAGGCATCGCGACCATCTTCAGCTCGGTGCGGCCCGACCTGGTGTTGCACGTCGCCGCCCAGCGGGACCCTGGCCTGGCCGAGCGCGATCCGCAGCAGACGGTCAGCACGAACGTCCTCGGCACCAGGAACGTAGTCGAGGCGTGCGCCGAGTTCGGCGTGGCCCAGCTCGTGGCCGCCAGTACCGGCAAGGCGCTGCGGCCGTATTCGCGCGAGGTCTACACGGCGGGCAAAAGGGCCGCGGAGTGGCTGCTGGCCAAGGCGGCAGCCAGGACCGACATGCTCGTCTCGGCGAGCAGGTTCACGCACGTCGTCGAAAACTCGATCGTCCGCGACCGGCTGCTGCGCTGGGCGAGGGACGGGGTCGTGCGCCTGCATGACCCGCACACGCTGTTCTACGCTCAGTCGGCCCTTGAATCGGCTCAGCTCATGCTGTGCGCAGGGCTGCGGGCCCAGGCCGGACAGCTGCGGGTATCGGCCATCAGCGACCTCGGCTGGCCAGTCAGCCTGCTCGACCTGGCCGTCGGCACGCTGCTCGAGACAGACTCGGCCAGTCCTGTCTACTTCAGCGGCCATGACCCCGGCTACGAAAGCGTGCCGTTCCCCGGCCTTTACGACCCGTCCACGGCGGGACACGTCAGCCCGCTGCTGAGCGGTTTCGAGGCGGCCGGGGCGGTCCACGACCAGGATCTGGGCATCGACTCCTTCACGCTGATGCTCGATCTCGGCAAGCTGCCCGAGCAGCTGCCCGCCGGCTTGCGCCGCGCGTGCCACGAGGGCGACCCCGGCCGGGTCCGGGCCGCCCTGGACGAGCTGTCCTGGCAGTTGTTCGACGCAGCGCTGGCGGCGCTGCCCCGAGCGACCCTCAGGCTGGCGGCGGCCCGCACTGAGCGCTACGCCGGCGAACTCAGCTGTGACCACGCCAGGATGCTGGCCGGGATCCGGGCCCGTGCCGGATCAGGCCAGCCCGAGATGGCAGGACCGGGAGCACTTCACTGATGACGAGCTTCAGCGATCTCCATGAATACGCCTGGGCGCCCAGGGTCGGCTCGTTGCGGCTCTCCCCCGACGGAAGCTGGCTGGCTCTCGCCGTCCAGAGCGTCGGCGAGACGCCGGCGAAGTACTTGACCAGCATCTGGCGTGTCGGCACCGAGCCGGGCAGCACGCCCGTTCGGCTCACCCGCAGCGCCGAGGGCGAGGGTGGCCCCGAGTTCCTGCCTGACGGATCGCTCGCGTTTGCGTCCAGGCGGCCCGACGGGACCGCGGCGGCCGGACCCGATAAGCCGGCGGCCAAGGACGCCAAGCCCGCGTTGTGGCTGCTGCCGGCGGCCGGCGGCGAGGCCAGGCGGATCGCTGCGCCTGGCGGTGGCGTCGCATCCGTAGCGGTCGCTCGCGATGCGGGCACGCTGGTCTACTCGGCACCGACATTCCGCGGCACGGCCGCAGGCGACGAGGACGCGGCAATGCGCAAGGCGCGGACAGACGCCGGCGTGTCGGCGATCCTGCATGAGTCGGGTCGGCTCAGGTACTGGGATCACGACCTCAGCCCTGAGCAGTTGCGGCTGCTGGCGGCCGAGGTACCAGCCCCGGTCGGCGCGGGCGAGGACGGTGACGCCGGGCTGGCCACGCCGCGGGACCTGACGCCCGAGCCAGGCCGGGCGCTTGACGAGCAGAGCTTCGGCCTGACACCCGACGGGCGCGGCGTCGTGACCGGCTGGGCGGTGCCGGAGGACAGCGGGGAGCAACGCGTCGACGTCGCGGTCATTGACGTGGCGACCGGCGAGCGGCGGACGCTGCTTTCCGGGACCGGCCTTGACTACGAGCGCCCGCGGGTCTCGCCTGACGGCCTCTTTGTGATCGCCCACCGGATCGAGCACGAGACCTATGACCGTCCCTCGGACGTGACGCTGGTCGTGACGCCGCTGGCGGGCGGGGAGCCGCGCGACCTGCTTGCGGGGTTTGACCGGCATCCGGGCGAGGCGGCCTGGGCCCCCGACTCCGGCTCGGTGTTTTTCACCGCCGACCACGAGGGCCGCAGGCCGGTCTTCCGGGTAAGCCTGGCTTCGGGCGAGGTGACCAGGCTCACGCCGGACCACGGTGCGTACGAGAGCCTGTGCCCAGCACCCGATGGCCGGAGCCTGTACGCGTTGCGCTCGGCGTACGACGCGGCTCCCGCGCCCGTCCGCATCGACCTGGACAACCCGGCAGCCGATCCGGTCCGGCTGGCCAGCCCGGCCGCCAGCTTCGAGTTCCCCGGCCGCCTTGAGGAGGTCTCGGCGCCGGCCGCGGACGGCACGACTATCCGGGCCTGGCTGGTGCTGCCCGCCGACGCAACGCCGGATGCGCCTGCCCCGCTCGTCTTGTGGGTCCACGGCGGCCCGATCTCCAGCTGGAATAGCTGGTCCTGGCGCTGGAACCCCTGGCTGCTCGCCGCCCGCGGCTACGCGGTACTGCTGCCCGACCCGGCCCTGTCCACCGGCTACGGCCAGCAGATGATCGAGCGCGGCTACACGAGCTGGGGCGCCGTGCCGTTCAGCGACGTGATGGCGATCACCGATGCGGTGGCCGAGCGTGCCGACGTCGATAAGACCAGGACGGCGATGATGGGCGGCTCGTACGGCGGCTACATGGCCAACTGGATCGCAGGCCACACCGACAGGTTCCAGGCGATCGTCAGCCACGCGAGTCTGTGGGTCCTTGACCAGATGTTCGGTACCACCGACGGTCCGGCGTTCTGGCGCCGCAGCTTCGGCGACTTCACCACCCAGCCGGAGCGCTACCTCGAGAACTCACCGCACCTGCACGTCGACAAGATCGTCACGCCGATGCTGATCATCCACGGCGACAAGGACTACCGGGTGCCGGTGGGCGAGGCGCTGCGCCTGTGGTGGGACCTGACCAGCCGCTCCAAGCAAGTCAAGTTCCTGTACTTCCCCGACGAGAACCACTGGGTGCTCAAGCCCGGCGACGTCGAGGTCTGGTACGCGACGGTCCTGGCCTTCCTGGCCGAGCACGTCCGCGGCGAGGCCTGGCATCAGCCCGAGTTGCTGTCTTGAGCCGTAAATGGTCGGCATATTCATATATGGCGTTAATGATGCTTGAAATCCTTAAGGGTCTTTAGCCCGATTTAAGCCGCCCGCGGCCTAGAGGCTGATAACTCGGCGCCGGTGCCCCGCGGCCATGGCCGGAGCGCAAGTTGGCTCATGAATGCCATCCGCGAATTCATCGGCTGACGCGATCGCCTGACATCAGCGTCGGCGGCGGTTCGGTGGATTGGACACGCCGCCGCGCGGGCGCTAGCGCGCAACTTCGGCTCCGCCAACGGCAAAGCTACTGCTCAGCGCCGCGACACGCCGCTCAGGGCAAGAATGGCGCCCCGAGTCGGGTCTCGCCACCGAGTGTCGTAGGCTAGCGCCGCTAGCAACAGAGAGTAACTTCACCATTACATCTAGTTACTTTTCCGCTTCTGTTTCAGCTGGCTCGCCCATGTGCGCAAGAAATTGCTCAACCACACGGCTAATGCGAGTCAACCAGAGGATTTGGCCGTGCGTCTCTTTTACGTCTGATCGGGACGCACCGGCGACAGCAATGTGAGCGCGGCGGCGCGGGGGTGGGGGAGACACCCAGGCCAACGCCATGCTTGGAGGGGAGCTGTGAGTTGGCGAGTAACTCGGTCGCTTCCGAGCGCTGGGCGCCAGAGAGCATTCCCGCGCGTCTAGTCGGTCAGACCAGGGCGGAATGGGTCACGAGTTACCAGCGAAAGGCCATGGCGCTCGATGGCCTGTGTGCGCTGCTGGCAGGGATGCTCGGCTATTGCGTGCGACTCGGCGATCTGCAGGTGCCTGCCTTTTACCTGGCCGCGAGCTGCCTGCTGCCGGTTGGCTGGCTGGCCGTTGTCGCGATCGTGGACGGATACGACCAGCGGATCATCGGCGTCGGTTCCGATGAGTTCCGGCGGGTACTGAATGCCGGGCTGCTGGTAATGGCCAGCGTCGCGATCGTCTCCTATGCGGCCAAGGCCGAACTAGCCCGCGGCTACGTGCTTGTCGCGTTTCCGACCCTCACGATGCTCGACCTGGTGGCCAGGTACGCGCTGCGCCGGCGGCTGCACCGGCTCCGCGATCTGGGTGCGTGCATGTCGAAGGTCGTCGTGGTCGGCTATCCGGACGTCGTCGCGGACATGGCGACGCAGCTGAGCCGGGAGGCGTACCACGGTCTCACTGTGGTGGCCGCCTGCCTGGCCGGGCCGGACGGCGGGGACGAGGTCAACGGGATTCCTGCGGTGCACGGGCTGGACGACGTGCCCGAAGTCGCGCTGCGATTCGGGGCCGACACCGTGGCCGTCCTGACGTGCCCGGAGCTCAGCGGGATGCGGCTGCGCGAGCTGGCATGGGAGCTGGAGAAGACCGGGACCAGTCTCTGCGTGGCTCCCGCCATCCTGGACATCGCGGGCCCGCGGACGACGATCAGGCCGGCGGCGGGGCTGCCGCTTGTGTATATGGACCACCCAGAGTTCACCGGAATCCCGCGCGTGCTCAAGGCCTGCTTCGACCGGGCGTTCGCCCTCACAGCGCTGCTGGTGCTGAGCCCGCTGATGGCGGCAATCGCCGTCATGATCAAGATCAATGACCGCGGACCCGTGCTGTTTTCCCAGGTCCGGGTCGGTGTCGACGGGAGCCCGTTCCGGATCTACAAGTTCCGCACCATGGTCGCCGACGCCGAGGCCCTCAAGGTCAGGCTGGCCGAGCAGAACGAGACCGGTGGCGTGCTGTTCAAGATCCGCGATGATCCGCGGATCACCGGCGTGGGCTCGTGGCTGCGGCGCTGGTCGCTGGACGAGCTTCCCCAGCTCTTCAACGTGCTAGTCGGTGATATGTCGCTGGTGGGCCCGCGCCCGGCGCTGCCGGAGGAAGCCGACCGCTACCACACCCATGTGCGCCGGCGCCTGGCGGTCAAGCCGGGTATAACCGGGCTGTGGCAGGTAAACGGGCGGTCCGACCTGCCCTGGGAGGAAGCCGTTCGGCTCGACCTGCGGTACGTGGAGAACTGGTCGTTCATGCTCGACCTGCAGATCCTGTGGAAGACATGGTGGGCCATCGGCTCCGGCACGGGCGCCTACTGATACTGCCTATAGCCTGGGTTCGCAGCGAGCGGGCTGGACCGGCTGCCCGCCTGTACCCTTTACGCGCACGGTTCTGGCAAGACGAGGCGCCGGCCACGGCATCAGCCAGGCCCGCAGCGCCGTCATTCACTTCTCGGCCTAGGTCAGGATGGTCACCGGATGAGGATTCTGGTAACGGGGGGCGCCGGGTTCATCGGCTCCCATTACGTCCGCACGCTGGTGACAGACGGCTACGCCGAGTTCGCCGGGGCCCGCGTGACCGTGCTGGACAAGCTCACGTACTCAGGCAACATGGCCAACCTCGATCCGGTGATCGACAGCCCCAGGCTCACCTTCGTCCGGGGGGACATCTGCGACCCGCAGCTGCTCGCGACGCTGGTGCCCGGCCACGATGTGGTAATCAACTTCGCTGCCGAAAGCCACGTCGACCGATCGATCACGGGCGCGGCGCCGTTCGTCGCCACGAACGTTGCCGGCGTGCAGACGCTGATGCAGGCCTGCCTCGACGCGGGCGTGCCGCGAGTCGTCCAGGTGTCCACGGACGAGGTCTACGGATCTATCCCGGCCGGGTCATGGACCGAGGCCTCGCCGCTGGATCCGAACTCGCCATACTCGGCGGCCAAGGCCGGCGGCGACATGATCGCGCAGGCCTACCACCGAACGCACGGCCTGAACGTCGTCACCACCAGGTGCTGCAACAACTACGGGCCCTACCAGTACCCAGAGAAGGTCATCCCGTTGTTCATCACGAACCTGCTCAACGGGGGCCGGGTCCCGCTCTACGGTGACGGCGGCAACGTCCGGGAGTGGATCCACGTGGACGACCACTGCCGCGGGATCCAGCTGGCGGCCGAGCGCGGCGAACCCGGCCGCGTCTACCACATCGGCGGCGATGTCGAGCTGGCGAACAAGGAGCTGACGAGCCGCCTGCTCGAGGCCTGCGGAGCCGGCTGGGAGTCGGTCGAGTACGTGGAGGACCGGAAGGGTCACGACCGGAGGTACTCGCTTGACGACTCGGCCCTGCGGGCCCTGGGTTACGCGCCCCGGACCGGCTTCACCGAAGGGCTCGAGTCCACGGTCGCCTGGTATGCCGATAACCGCGCCTGGTGGGAACCGCTGAAGGAGGCGGCCAAACTACCGAACGCTCCCCGCCCGCTGGGCGAAGGCCAGCCGGCATGACTCGCTGGCTGGTGACCGGGGCGGCAGGGATGCTCGGCCAGGACCTGATGACGGTGCTGACCGAAAGCGGGGCCGAGGTCACCGGCCTGGACAGAAGCACTCTGGATATCACCGACCGGGCGGCCACGGAGCGGGCGGTGCTCGATGTCCGGCCTGACGTGGTGGTGAACTGCGCGGCCTGGACCGCGGTGGACGACGCGGAGTCGCACGAGGCAGCGGCCATGGCGGTGAACGGGGATGGCGCCGCGAACCTGGCGGCGGCCTGCGCCAAGGTCGGCGCCCGGCTCATGCAGCCCTCCACCGATTACGTGTTCGACGGCACCGGGACCCGGCCCTACCCCGAGGACCACCCGACCGCCCCGCGCAGCGCCTATGGCCGGACGAAGCTCGCCGGCGAGCAAGCCGTGCTGAAGCTGCTGCCCGGCTCGGGCTACGTGCTCAGAACCGCGTGGCTCTACGGCGCGCACGGGCCCAACTTCATTCGCACCATGATCAGGCTCGAGGCCAGCAAGGACACCGTCGCCGTGGTCGACGACCAGCAGGGGCAGCCGACCTGGACTGTCGACGTGGCCAGGCAGATCGTGCTGCTCGCGCAGGCCGGGGCCGCGCCGCCGGGGATCTATCACGCCAGCAGCACCGGCGCGACCACCTGGATGGGGCTGGCCCGTGAGGTGTTCAGGCTGCTCGGAGCAGACCAGGAAAGAGTGACGCCCACGAGCAGCGCGGAGCTGGCCAGGCCCGCTCCGCGCCCGGCCTACAGCGTCCTCGGCCACGCCAGGTGGGCCAGCGCCGGGCTGCAGCCGCTGCCGGACTGGCGGACGTCGGTACACGCCTCGTTCCCCTCGATCGCCGCCGCCGAGGGCAGGCAGCAGGTAGCCAGCAACCTCAGCTGACGGGAACCGGCTGGTTCGCGCCCGGCCGAGCCTAAGGCTGGGCGGCGGCGGCCTGGCTCGCGGCGCGGGCTCGCATCTCGTTGGCGGCCCGCACGCACTCGGCGAAGGTGGGCAGCACGCCCTTGTCGCGCAGTTCGGCCAGCGACGGCGCCGCGTCGTCCTTGTCCGAGAGGATCATCTCGCCTAGCGGCCACTTGATGGCGATGTCCGGGTCGAGCGGGTGGATGTCGTGGTCGGTCGACGGGGCGTAGGAACTCGTGCACAGGTAGACGGCGGTGGCCTGCGGGCTCAGCGCGGCAAT
>JASHUG010000130.1 GCA_030040155.1 Streptosporangiaceae bacterium
GACAACCAGATCATCGCGCAGGCGGTGGCGGCGGGGGCGCGGATCGGGGAGGTGTCGTGCCCGACCCGGTATCAGGAGGACGCGTCCTCGATTAACCTGCCGCGGTCGATCAAGTACGGGCTGGGGGTGCTGGCGACCTCGGCCCAGTACCGGCTGCAAAAGCTCGGCTGGCGGCACTACCCCTACCTCGACTTCGACCACGGTGGCGTTCTGGTCCAGCTCCCGTCGGCCGCGCAGGATGCCGCGGACCCGATGGCGGACGCGAGCGAGTCCGCTTAGTCGGCCGGCTGCTTCCGGCTAGCTCAGCGCGACTGGGGACTGGGCCAGGGAGAGCCCGGCGGAGCCGACGGGCAGGCCCTCGGTTTCGAGCATGCGGAGCAGGTAAGTCCCGTAGCCGCTGGCAACGAGCGGCTCGGCGAGCGATCGCAGCTGGCCGTTGTCGATGAGCCCAGCGCGCCAGGCTGCCTCCTCGACGCATCCGATCTTGAGCCCCTGCCGCTCCTCGATCACCCGGACGAACTCAGACGCCTGGACCAGCGAGGTGAACGTCCCGGTATCCAGCCAGGCGGTCCCTCGGTCGAGCACGGTCACGTGCAGGTGGCCGCGCCGCAGGTAGGCCTCGTTCAGGGCGGTGATCTCTAGCTCGCCGCGGGCGCTTGGACGCAGCCCGCGCGCGATCTCGATGACGTCGTTGTCATAGAAGTACAGGCCGGGCACCGCGTAGCTCGACCGCGGCTGAGCTGGCTTCTCCTGGATGGACAGGACCATGCCGTCCGGTCCGAATTCGACCACGCCGTAGGCCTCGGGGTTGGCCACCTGGTAAGCGAAGACCCGCCCGCCGCTGATGGTGGTGTTGGCCCGGAGCTGCCGGCCGAGGCCGGTGCCATGGAAGATGTTGTCGCCCAGGATCAGCGCGGCCGGCTCGGTTCCGATGAACTCAGCTCCCAGCACGAAGGCCTGGGCGATCCCCTCGGGCCGCGGCTGGACGACGTAGCTGATATCCAGGCCGAGCTGGCTGCCGTCGCCGAGCAGCCGCTGGAACTGAGCCTGGTCATCGGGCGTGGTGATGATCAGTATGTCGCGGATTCCGGCCATGACCAGCGTCGACAGCGGGTAGTAGATCATGGGCTTGTCGAACACGGGCATGAGCTGCTTGGAGATCGCCTTGGTGATCGGCCAGAGCCGCGAGCCGGTTCCGCCGGCCAGAATGATGCCACGCATGGCCGACATCCTACGTAACTCAGGCGGCGGGCCGTGCCGGCCCGTCGGGCAAGCGCCAGGAGAACGGGTCAGTGGGCCAGGACAGTACGGCGTCGCGGGAGTGCGACATGGGCCCCGCCGACGCCTCGTTCCCCACCCGGCGGATCATCTGCTGCTACGGCTTCGAAAGGACCACGATGATCACGCCCGAGACGACGAGGAGTGAGCCAGCCCAGGTCAGCAGGTTGGCGCGCTCATGCAGGATCACGATGCTCGCGGTGAGGATCACGAGATAGCCGATGGCATTGAACGGATAAGCGACGCTCAGCGGGACCTTCGACAGCGCGCCCAGCCAGGCGATGGCGGAGATGCCGAACACGACGAGTCCGCTCAGCACCCACGGCGAGGTCACGGCCGTGATGACCAGGGAAGTCCCGGTCGAGTTCGCCCGGGCAGTGGCGAGCTGCATGCCGTGCTTCAGCATTACCTGGCCGGTAGCAGCCGAGATGACGGCAAATAGCAGCAGTCCGACGCTGGTCAGGCTCACAACACGCCTCCGTGATATTGCTTGCTGGGCGTGCCTTCCCGCTGCCATGCTCTCGGACTTCAGCGAGGATCCCGACTGCGCCAGCCCTGGACCAGGGTCCGGGCCGAGCGCACCATCGGTGTCAGATGGCTTCGACATCCACTATTTCCTTGACGCACAGGCCCAGCCTGAGATGTACCGGCATCTCAGCAGCGTAGGGGTTTTGCGGCAATGCACCTGACGATTCGCACGTGACCCGCAGTCTACGCCCGCACGCAGCCAGCGACCGCCTTCAGCTCTGGGCGGCACGACCCCTGGGCAGCGGCTCTGGCCCGGACGGCCCCTGGGCGGCGGTGGCGACAGGCCACTCGCGGGCCGGTTGCACCCGCTCAGGCCTGGCGGCGCTAGTGCTTGTGTCTTGGGTGCTTGTGATGCTTGGGCTTAGGTCCAGTGGGTGACTGGACCAGCCTGAGCAGGTTTCTGTTGTAGATCAGGATTAGCCTGCCCGCTACGTCGTGAATCGCCACGGGCTTTCCGAAGAACTTCTCGAAGACCGAAGCCGGGACGTTGGTGTTGGTCACCGGGCCTCTGGTGTGGGCGATTACGAAATTCGCATAGTTATGGTATGGCGCGTACGGGTCGTACCAGGAGGACTTGGTTTCCCACGGGTATCCGGTGATCCCGAAGTACCTCTCTTTCACGGCACGCACGTCGACTCGCCCGCCGGACTGCAGCGTAACGGCCGAGGCATCCCAGTAGCCGCCTATGCCGTACTTCAGCCCGTGCGCCTCCAGCCAGGCCGCGAGCGGCACCTCGGTTCCCACTCCGGTCGGTACCGTGGCCTCCCCGGCCAGTGGCAGCACGACAGCGATGGCCGCAATAGCGATCATCACGCGGCCGCGGACCGCGCTTTGGATTCGCTCGGGGACGAGGGCCCTCGCGGCCAGCACCGCGCCGCACGGCACCACCCCGATGAGCTCCCTGGCGTTGCTGGCGACCGGGATGGTCGAGAATACGTAAGCCGCGATGTTGACAACTATCGCCACGCACAGCATCTGCTCGGCCCGGCTTGCGCGGTTCCAGCGCCAGACCACCCGGCCGAAGCCATACAGGGCGGCGGCGAGGCAGAGCCAGCCGAAGCCTTCGCCGATCAGCCCGAGGGGGGCACCCGGCATGTGGACCGCCGAGCCGCAGTTCTGCGCGCACGCGGGCGTGAACGCACCGAACAGGTAGCGCAGCGCCTTTCCGGCGAGCACGAAGTTGGTGCCTATCTGGTGCCAGGAGGCGAACCTGTTCCGCGGCGCGATCATCGAGTACGCGCCGAGGTGCTGCAGGAGGGAGAACAGAAAGTCCGACAGCAGAATCGACACGCCCGCAGCGACCAGCGTCAGCGCGTCAGGACTGCGCAGCCGGTCGATCAGCGCGACTCGCCGGCGGAAGATCAGCCGGTACAGGCTTACGACTGCAACCGACGGGACTGCGACGTAGAGCACCGTGGCGTCGCCGAGTTGGCCCAAGGCCAGGATCACGCACAGCAGCACCGGCATCCATACGCGCTCAGTGAGCCGGTCAACGATCAGGAAGCAGAGGAGGGTGATCGCCGCGGTGCCGGTATGGTCCGGCTTCTCGACGGCAATCGACACGCCCGGGGCGGTCAGCAAAGGGGCGGCCAGGATCGCCAGCACGACGCCGGCGCGGATCCAGACCGACACGCCCCGGCTGCCGGTCCTGGCCACGGCGATCGCGACCGTCGCCAAGATCACGTAGACAAGCGCCGATACTATGTGCGGAACAATTGCATGCAGGCCGAACAAGCTCTCGACCAGAACGTTCAGCGGAAGCTCAAACGTGTAATACGTAGCGTCGCCAATAATCCAGCCGTGAAGCAGCACATTGCCGTGCAGCATGTCCCACGCCTGGAGCGCATTGTTTGCCGCATCCGAATCCATCGGAAAGCTATTGGAGATCCGCAGCAAGACGGCGAATAGCGCGACCGCGCCGCCGAGCCACGCCGCCGCAGCCCACCAGGCACGGCCCGCGGGACGTACTCCGGGGTCCTGCGGGCCGGTTTGCGACGCATCCCGCCGCGGTGGCGGCGGAGTCAGTTGCGCACCAGCCGTTTCGGGACCACCCGAATACCGTTCATCCGCATGCATACATGGACCCTACTAGGACTTCGCCCTGAACCACCCTGGAGCGGGCATCAGGCGAGTTCGGCTTTCTGGTAGTAAGTGCAACTGACGGGTTTCCCGGCCGCCCGCAGCGGGCAACGGCCAGCCGGCGGTGCAGCCCGGCGGGCATGGCGAGTTTACCCGCGATCTCGTGCGTCACCGTCCTCGCCATGCTGCCAGTTGCGGCGGGCCATGTGCGGCCGCCTGGGCCACCTCATCGCCGGGTGACGCAAGCCCGCTCGGCGCGGCGTGGCTCGGCTACACGGCCGAAACATGACAAAGTTTCACCCTGGGCTGCTATATTCGCTACCCGCCGTGAGGGTGCCATCGGCGCCTGGGTCCTGGGTATGACGCTCGATCATGACCGCGGTCCCGGCGCCCGGGCAGTGGCCCGTGGCATAGCTGTAAACGCTAGGAGGATGGCGGTTGTCGAACACGACTAAGTCACCAGCAGCCCGCTCAGAGGGAGGCCGGAATGGAAGCGGTGACCTCGGGGACGGCAACAAGGCCCTGGCGTACTCGCGGGTATCGGCCCCGGCCGCCATCCAGTGCGCCTGGTGCGAGCATGTCTTCGACAGTAGTGACGAATACCTGCACGGCCGGGTCAGGTGTTCGCAATGCGGGGTCGCGACCACAAATCCGTGGCCGAGCGATGCCCAGCTAGCCGAGGCCTACGGCGATTGGTACCGCCCCAAGTCCGGCCGGTTTTCCGGGCTGGGGGACAAAGTGCTGCACCGCCTGCGCGCTGGTCTCGCCAATCGCCTGCACCGAGTCCTGCCGCCAGGGCCGGTACTTGACGTCGGTGCCGGTGACGGGAACCTGGTCGAGGCCTTTGTGCGGCACGGCCGTGAGGCGGTCGGCCTGGAGCCGTACGGATCTGGACCGCACATCCGCCAGGCCGAGGTCGAGGAGGTGGATGGTTCCTGGTCAGCGGTGATCTTCTGGCACTCGCTCGAGCACGTTCGCCATCCAGCCAGGGCACTCAGCCACGCCACTACCCTGGTGGCTCCGGGCGGAAAGCTGATCGTCGCCGTCCCGAACGCAACGAGCATGCAGGCGCGTGCATTCGGCGACCGCTGGTTCGCGCTTGACCTTCCGCGTCACCTCACCCATATCAGCCCGGACGCGCTCGTGTCCAAGATCCAGGAAGCCGGACTGCAGGTGGAGAGCGTGAGCTACTACCGCGGCGGCCAGGTCGTCTTCGGCTGGGTGCACGGCCTGGTCGGGCTGCTTCCCGGCCATCCCGACCTCTACGACGTCATCCGTCGCAGCGAGGCGCAGAGCGTTGAGCAGAGCCTGGCCATGCGCCTCTACGCCCTGGGCGCCGGGGTCGCGGCGCTGCCCGTGGCGCTGGTGGCGAGCGCCATCGAAGTAGCCGCGCGCTCGGGGGGCACGGTCTGCGTCGAGGCCCGTCGCGAGACAGCGGCCGAGTAGCTCATCGGGCCGAGGGCCGGCTCAAGCGGGTCATCCGTGGCAACGGAGCACCAGGGCTGGACGGTCAGGTTACGGGCCTTACGAGAGCCGTTCGCGCTGCTGAACCACAGGCGGCCATGCAGCCAGACCCCCCAGACCGGCATCAGATGCGGCAGACAGCTCGCCCATCGGTTCGACCTCCTCGTGCTCGCGGCTAGGCCTGCTCGGTCTCCCGGTATTCCGCAGGCGAGTGCAGCCAGGCCAGCATGTCCGGCTGAGCCAGCTGGGCTACCCGACGGTGATAGTGCTCGACTTCCGCGGGCGTGAGTATCTCCAGGCCTGCGCCCGACGTGCCGCGGCGAAAGAAAGCTGCGTTGCTTTTAAGCACGCCGGGAGATGGGACGAGCTGACCAGACCGCTCCCGCATGCTGTCAAACGTGGCCGCCCTGACCAGCGCGGGCCATGCCTGCTCCGGCACCACAATGTCCAGCCGGGCGGCCAGCCTGCGCATCTGCCCCTCCAGGTCCGCCGACAGCTCGTCGTAGTGGACGAGCAGGACGTTCGGCTGCTTTCGCCGGGCCCAGGCATCCGAGAGGTGCCAGATGACGCCGGGCAAGCCGTCCATGTCGTCGCGCGGATCGCTGTCACGGTCGATCCACCGCAGCATGGCCTCATGCAGCGGCCTGCGCGGCTTTGGCGGCGTAGCCGGGTCAGGGTCGGGTTGCCCGGTTAGCTGCCGGACCTTGACCCGGTCGATGTTGTCGCCCTGGTGGTAGAGGGAGACGTACATGTCAAGCGGGTGCCGCGCGGTGACTATGTAAGTGGCACGGGGATCCAGCGGGATTCCGTCCAGCGGTGTGTGCGTCTTAATGAACCGCCGATGCCGCTGAGCCTCGAGCTTGGCCACAACATCATCACGCGATGCGATCAGGTGATCCAGCCAGGGCGAGAGCTGGCCAAGCCCGGCGGGAAGGTCGGGGGTCTGGAATATCAGCAGCGCGCAGATCATCTGGACCCACGTGGTGCCGGTCTTGGATCGGGTGCTGATGACGATGTCGCCGGGACGGAATGGGAAGTCCGTCCATCGTGCGCTGTCTTCCTCCGACGACTGGTAGCGAACGACTTGCTGGGTCACTAACCCAACGATAGTGGGCCAATGCGTTCTCTGACCGCCGGCCGGACTCGGCGGCGGACGGTGAACGCCCGTCGCCGAGCCCTGGCTGAGTTACCTTTCGAAGACGCTCACGTGGTACGGACAAGGCGAGGTGGCCGCCACCCGGTAGAAGCTGCCCACGCTCCTCGGGGAGACGGTGACCGTGTGCGAGGCCGCGGTTCCCCTGGTGCTGGTGATCGGCGTGATGTTCGCGCGCGACACAGCCATGGCCGCGACGAACGGATGTATCCCCGAGGTGCAGCGGTAGGAGTATGTCGCCGTCACCGGGCTGCGCGTGACCTTGAACGGGGCCGAATACCTTAGCCCGGAGCCGCTCACCGAGGCGACCAGATGCCCTCTGCCGGTCGCGGCGGGAACCGCCGGCGAGCTGTTATAGCTGGCCGTGAGGCCGGCGATGATGCCGCCCAGCGCCAGCAGGCCGACGATGCCGAGCAGCGCAAACATCTTGTTGTTCCTGGACTTAGGCGGGGCGTCATATGTCCGTGTTGGCGCGGGCTGACGCGACGCTTGCGGTGTCTGATATGTCTGAGTAGTTGTTGTCGTCCGTGTTGTCTGCTCGGGGCCCTGATATGCAGGCTCATCCGAGGTCGAACCCGAAGGGCCTGACCCAGCTGCGGGCGAGGCGCCACTGGACGGTGTTGAGCCTCGGCCCGGCTGCTGACCTGGGCCCGCGCCCTGCCCAGGGCTCATGCCCTGCCCCGAGCCCTGCCCAGGGCTCATGCCCGGCCCCGAGCCCTGCCCAGGGCTCATGCCCTGCCCCGAGCCCGCGCCTGGCCCCGAGCCCATGCCCGGCCCCGAGCCCGCGGACTGCTCCGAATCGCTGCCGAAGTTCTGCTCCGGCATGCCTGGTTGCTGACCCCCACGCGGGTCACGCGGGTCGTTGGTCATCGGTGCCTCCATTGCACTGTCGGGACTTCTGACAATGGACGTGGGGGGCGCCCGTATTGACTACTTCATGATGTCACGCGGGCGGGCGGGTCAAACCGGCCCGGTCCGGAGGATGAGGCAGCCCGACCCAGGGCGAAGATCCGATTTGTCCGGTAGATCGCCCCGGCAGCAGATCACAGGCTGGCAGGCCTGATACCGCTCGGATACTCGGCTAATACTTGGTTTGCGGTCATTTGGATTGACCGTGCACCCACGCACCGGTAGATACCTCAGGAAGCCTTCTTGAGGGGTACCCGATGCGCTCATCTGCCTGTGCTGCAGGCCTGCTCGCTGCTGGTGCGATCCTGGTCAGCGGCTGCTCTTCAAGTAGCCCGTCGGCCGGGTCGACCCCAGCCGCACCCGCGGCCACGCCCGGCCCGTCTTCGCCGTCCGCAACGCCCGTGGTCGCTTCGAGCTCGCCGCCGGCCGCGACTCCCTCGACCTCGCTCTCTGTTGGCCCTGGCCCGTGCTCGGCCAGCAGTCTCAAGGTCACGCTGGGTAAAGGCGGAGCTGCGGCGGGAACCGCGTACTACCCGATCTTGTTCACGAACATCTCCCCGGTCGCAAGCTGCACTCTCTACGGGTTCCCGGGCGTGTCGTTCACCGGAGAGACCTACTCGGTCCAGGTCGGACCGGCCGCGACCCGCAATCACTCAAGCCCTGAGGCCGTTGTGACGCTGACGCCGGGCGCAGTTGCCAGCGCCCTCGTGGCAGTGGTCGACGCGCAAAACTACCCGCCGGGTCCCTGCGGTCTGACCACCGCCAGCGGCATCCTGGTCTACCCGCCCAACCTGACGACGGCCGTCGGCCTGCCTTTCAACGGATACACCTGCGTGAACGCCAAGTACCACGTCCTGACGGTCAACGCCGTCGTAGCCGGCTCGTCGGGGACCTGACAGGGTTCGGGCACCGGCAAGCGGGGGAGCGGCGCGCGCTTGAGCTGCGCGGCAATCCCGTAGCTCAGCCGATCCCCGTAGCGCCGGCCAGCAACACGGCCGCGAAACAGCCTGCCAGCAGGAATGGGCCGAAGGGGATGCTGCTGCGAAGGTCGGCCCGGCCGGAGGCGACCAGCCAGAGGCCGTATACGCCGGCGAGCACAAAACCAGCAGCACCTGCCAGCGCAAGCGTTCCCCAGCCAAACCACGCCGCCAGCGCCCCGACGCTCAAGCCAAGCTTGGCGTCGCCGAGCCCGGTCGACCCTGGCCGGGCCAGCGCCAGCAGGGCGAACAGGCCGCCGACCGCGAACGCGCCACCGCCCGATCGCACCAGGTCAGTCCAGCGATCGTCGAAGGCGGCCGCGGCCAGCAAGAACGCGCTCGTTCCGGCGAACGCCGCGCCCGTCAGCGCGTCGGGCAGACGATGGACGGCACCGTCGATGGCCGCCAGCGGTACCGCGCACATGGCAAGCCAGCACGCCGCGCAGGCGACGAGGTCGGGTCGCACGACGGCTGCACCCGCCCCGGCCAGAACCGCCATCGCAGCGGCGGTCATCACCGACGGAGGACCGATGGCCGCTCGGCACGCACGGCACCGAGCACGTAGTGAGAGCCGGTGCGCCAGCGCGGCCGGGCTGTCGCACCGTGGGCAAGGCCGCGGTGGCGCCCCCGCCGGGACACTGAACGCGAAGACCGCGGCGTTAGCCGGCCAGCCGCAGGCCGCGGCTAACGCGGCGGCTCCGAGCGGAAAGGCCGGGCTCACCCGGCCAAGGTATCGCAATCTGGCCATGCCACTAGGTGCGCGAGGGCCACCCTTAAAGGGCCGGGCGATCCTTCTTCGGCAGCTTGCTGACTACGGCCTCATAGGACGCGTCGATCGCCTCCAGCAGTTCGTCGGCCGGGATCGCGCCGCCGAGGCGCAGCGTGTTCCAGCCCGAGCGGCCGATGTAGGCCATGACCGCGGCGTCGCCCGGATAGCGCTTCAGCCACTCGTCCGCGATCTCCCTGGTCGGGCCGCACTTCAGACTCACCGTCGCGCCGGAAGCCACGCCGAAGAACGCGAAGATCTTGGGGCCGACCTTCGTGACGATGCCATCGCCCCACGGCTCGTCCTGCCAAGCGCCCGGCTTCGCCAGGCTGTACGCGACCAGCTCGTCCCAGATCATCGGTCACTCCCGTCTGTCACTACATGGTCTCCCAGCGGACGAGCGTCTGCGCCCGCACCGGCGTCCCTCAGCGCAGGTCGTTCAGCCTCGCGACCGTCTCCTCCAGCTCGGTGACCAGCGCTTGC
>JASHUG010000131.1 GCA_030040155.1 Streptosporangiaceae bacterium
CCTCGGCATGTCCCGCACCCAGAGCGAAACGGAGCTCTTCGATACGCCGAGCTGGGCGGCGATCTCGGTGTACGTCATGCCTTTGGCGCGGAGCTCGCGCGCCATCGCGTGGAGGTCGTCCTTGGCCCTGGGCCGGCGCGTCCAGGGCGGAGGCGGGACACCGCGAAGAGCCTTGTCCAGCGTCTCGTTGTGGTAGACGCCGAGGATGTCCTTGATCTCGCGGCGCGACTTGCCCTCCAGTCGCAAAGCGATCGCTCGCTGTCGTAACTCTGGGAATGCCAGCTTCTGAGTCATACTCGAACTTTAGTGCGAGGCCCAGACAATTTCGGCCCGAGCATCGCCAGCGTGCTTCATTCGAGCGCGCTCGTACCGGATCGGCCAGCCAAGGCATGTGCCAGGTGACCCTGGGTAAGTACTTGCACTGACCGTGGGCCGGGTCCGGGCGAGCACGACAGTGCCAACCGCTTGCCGTGACGTCACGAGGTAGCCGGGAAATGTTCGCCGAGCCGTTGTACAACCTACGGTCACGTAGGTTACGGTTACGTAAGCGTATTCTGCATGAGCCCTTGCCCATGGTCGTGCGGACCGTCACCCATCAGTCAACTCAGTACTGAGTGCCAGGCGAGGATCCGATGACCACAGTCGTTGACACCGCTAGCGAGTCCCGGCCCGCAGTCGTCAAGGGCAGAGCGCCGCTCAGCGACCTTAGCGACAAACCGAAGGGTGCCTGGGAAAAGTGGCTGGTGGCCGTGTTCGTCGTGGTCCCGATGCTGGCCCTGGTCGCGGCGATCCCGCTTGCCTGGGGCTGGGGCCTTGGGTGGCACGACGTGATCATCGCCGTCGCCTTCTACTACTTCACCGGTCTCGGCATCAGCATCGGATTCCATCGCTACTTCACCCACCGGTCGTTCAAGGCCAAGCAGGGCCTGCGGATCGTCCTGGCGATCGCCGGGTCGATGGCCATCGAGGGACCAGTCCTGACCTGGGTCGCGGATCACCGCCGCCATCACAAGTACAGCGACCGAGAGGGTGACCCGCACTCGCCCTGGCGATTCGGCAACGACTGGCGCGCCCTGCTCAAGGGCCTTGGCTGGGCGCACATCGGATGGATGTTCGACGGCAACCACACGTCAACAGAGAAGTTCTGCCCTGACCTGCTCGCGGACCGCAAGATCTCGTGGATCTCCAGGTACTTCGCGCTGCTCGCGACAATTTCGCTGCTCGCTCCCGCGCTCATCGGCGGGCTCTGGTCGTGGTCCTGGCAGGGCGCGCTCACCGCGTTCTTCTGGGCCACCCTCGTGCGAATCGCGTTCCTGCACCACGTGACCTGGTCGATCAACTCGATCTGCCACACGTTCGGCAAGGAAGAGTTCGAAGTCAGAGATAAGTCACGGAATGTCAATTGGTTGGCAATTCTTTCGTTCGGCGAATCGTGGCACAACCTCCACCACGCCGACCCGACCTGCGCCAGGCACGGGGCCCTGCGCGGCCAGATTGACATCGCGGCCCGGCTGATCTGGTTCTTTGAGAAGGCCGGATGGGTCTATGACGTCCGCTGGCCGGAGGAGGCCAAGCTGACCGGCAAGCAGACCAGTACGCGCCAGCTTGGTGGCATGACCCGTCGGGCCGACCTCGCGCCGGTTGGCCGACCAGAAGCCTGACCGACAGAATGGAGCAGTGACAAATCAGCCGTCAACTACCGGCCGCAAGAGGATGACCGGTAAGGAACGCCGCGCACAACTCCTCGACGTCGGCCGACGGCTGTTCGCCGAGCGCGGCCTTGACGGTACCTCGATCGAGGAGATCGCAGCGAGAGCCGGCGTGTCGAAGCCGGTCGTGTACGAGCATTTTGGCGGCAAGGAAGGGCTCTATGCGGTCGTAGTCGATCGTGAGGTCGAGCGGTTCCTGGCTTTGGCCACCACCCTGCTGGACGGGGAGGACACCATGGCCAAGTTCGAGATCGCCGCCGTTGAACTGCTGAAGTACATCCAGGAGAACTCGGACGGCTTCCGGATTCTGGTCCGCGACTCCAACCCCACATCAGGGTCTGGCACATTCGCCAGCCTCATGAGCGACATCGCCAGCCAGGTTGAGCACATACTTGGCGACGTGCTCAAGACCAGGGGATATGACCCGAAGCTCGCACCCGTCTACGCGCAGATGCTGGTCGGGATGGTCGCGTCAGCCGGCCAGTGGTGGCTGGATGAGCGCAAACCGAAACTGGAGGAGATGGCCGCACACCTGGTGAACCTGGCCTGGAACGGCCTGTCCCAGCTCGACCCGAAGCCGCGGCTGTCGGCCGAGGCTCTGAAAGAACTGCGCAACGGTCGGTAGCGCGCCGAACCGCAGTCGCATGCGCGCTGGTCACGCCTTGTGCGCGACAACGAATACCCGCCGGAACGGGAACACCGTCCCGTAGGAGGCGGCCGGATACGCAGCCTGCATCCGCGCGCTGTACGCAGCCAGGAACTCGGCCGCGTCGGCCTGGCCGAGCACGCTCAACACCGGCCGCAGACCCGTGCCCTTGTACCACTCGGTCACCGGGTCGGCACCGGTGAGGACGTGCAGGTACGTCGTCTCCCAGGCATCGACCCGCAAGCCCAGCCCGGCCAGGAGGCCGAGGTACTCCTCCGGGTCGCCGGCCTGCCGGTTCAGTTGCGCGCCGGCCAGCTTGTCGCGCCACTGGCGCCCGGCGGCTAGCTCCCGCAGGACCGCATGACTTGGCTGGTCAAAGTTGCCTGGCAACTGGAACGCAAGCCACCCGCCCGCGGCTAGGTTCCCCGCCCAGCGCGGCAGCAGGTCCATGTGGCCAGGAATCCACTGCAGCACCGCGTTGGAGACGATCACGTCTACGGGCCGATCGGCCTTCCAGTCCACGACGTCACCGACGGCAAACGTGAGCCGGCCCCTGCCGTCGGCTCCGTGCGCGGTGGCCGCAGTGGCGTCGGCAAGCATCCGGTCCGCGGCGGCGATCATGTCGGGCGAGGAGTCGATTCCGTCGACGTCGGCGTCTGGCCACCGGCGGGCAAGCGTGGCCGTGAGCTGACCGGGCCCGCAGCCCAGATCCACCACGTAGCTCGGCGCCGTGGTCCCAATGCGTCCCGTCAGGTCGAAGAACGGGCGCGAGCGCTCGTCGGCGAAGCTCAGGTACTGCGCCGGGTCCCACATGCCAGCCACCTTAATTTCTCTTGATGTCAAGATAACTAGTTCAGTTTGTACTCCGGATGAAGTCTCGATGTCAAGAGATATGCTCGGGCCATGGCACGTCCAAGCCGTTCCCTTGACCGCCTGGCAGGTCTGCCGGTCAGTGACGAGGTCGACGACATCGTTGCCCGCTGGCAGACCGAGCGGCCCGACCTGGACGTCGCGCCGCTCCAGGTACTCAGCCGGATTTCCCGGCTCGCGCGCCATCTCGACCGGGCGCGGAGAGCGGCATTCGCCGCGCATGGCCTGGAGACCTGGGAGTTCGACGTGCTGTCCGCGCTGCGCCGGCAAGGACCGCCTTACCAGCTGAGCCCCGGTGCGCTGCTGCATGCCACGCTCGTCACGTCAGGCACCATGACCAACAGGATCGACCGGCTAGCTGAGGCGGGCCTCGTCCGCAGGCACCGTGATCAGCAGGACAAGCGCGGTGTTCTCGTGCAACTCACCGACCGGGGCCGCGGCACCGTCGACGCGGCGATGTCGGACCTGCTGCGCCGCGAGCGCGAGCTCCTGAGCGGCCTTGACGAGGACCGGCAGGAGGACCTGGCCGGACTGCTGCGTGTCCTGCTGGCGCCATTCGACGCGGGAAGAGGGGCCGACGCCGCCCAGCCGGGCGGCGACACCGGACCCCAGGGCAGTGACACCGGACCACCGGGCGGTGACACCGGACCGCCGGGCGGCGACACCGGACTACCGGGCGGCGAGGCCGGGCAGGCCAACGGCGGGCCGAGACGACCGACCAGCGGGATTGGGTGACCCAGCCGTCCCGGGCACACGCGGCCGTAAGGCAAGCTGGCATGCATGCGCAGCGCTCGCTTCCTGACCAGCATGGTCGCGATGTGCACGCTCATGCTCATGGCGGCCGGCTGTTCAGGATCGGCGCGGCAGCCAGACGGCCGGGCGGCGGCCGGGGACCTGCCGTCAGGTAAGCGGTATTACCTGTCTCTTGGCGACTCGCTCGCCCTCGGCGTCCAGCCGACAGTCACCGGCGCGAGCCGGCCGACCAGCGGCGGTTATCCGAACCGGATCTACTCGGTGCTGCGAGCCCACGATCCCGACTGGCGTCTGGTCAAGCTCGGCTGCTCGGGCGAGACCACGATGACGATGATCCATGGCGGGATTTGCCGGTACCCGGCCGGATCCCAGCTGTCGCAGGCCGAGCAGTTCCTGCGCGGGCATCGCGGCCATATTGGGCTGATCACCATCGATATCGGCGCGAACGACCCGAATTCATGCATCATCGGAGACGTTCCGCTAAGCAAGATCACGGCCTGCATGGGGAACAGCATCGACCAGACCACGTCTGACCTGCGCACCATCATGGGCGGGCTGCGGTCCGCCGCCGGCCCGGACGTGAAGATCCTGGCGATGAGCTATTACGTGCCAGAGCTGGCCGGCTGGTTGGACGGAATCACCGGCAAGGAGATCGCGGTGCTCACCGAGCGGCTGGTGGCTGGCTACAACCGGCTGCTGGCCCGCATCTACGGCTACTACGGAGCGCAGGTAGCGAACGTGTTCGGCGCGTTCCACAGCGCAGACTTCTCCGACAAGGTCCGGCTGCGCCACCTCGGGCTGGTGCCCAGAAACGTGGCAACTATCTGCGAATGGACCTGGTCGTGCGCCCAATCTCCCCGCGGTCCTAACGAGCATGCCAACGACACCGGCTATGGCGTGATCGCGCTGGCGTTCCTGCTGGCCGACCCCCAGCTGACGCACTGACTAGTCTCTGAACGACGGTCGTCAGCTGCCGATCTCATCAGCGATTTCGAGCCAGCGGTCCTCTAGCCTGCTCTTGTCATCTTGGACCGAGCGCAGCTGCGCGCCGAGTTCGATCAGCCGGACATAGTCGGCGGCGTTGGCGGCGAGCTCAGCCTCCAGCCGGGCCTGGTCGTCCGCCAGCCTCGCGATCTGGCGTTCCAGCCTGACCAGTTCCTTTCGCCCGGCTCGCAGCCGCGCTGCCGAGACCTCGTGACCAGCCCCGGCCGCGGCCGACCGCGGCCCGGCCGCACTCAGCGTGGCCGCCGCCGCGGGTTCCTCCTCGCGCTCCCTGATCGCCAGGTACTCATCCACCCCGCCGGGCAGGAACGCCAGGCCGCCGCCCAGCAGGGCCATGGAGTGGTCGGTCACCCGCTCAAGGAAGTACCGGTCGTGGCTGACGACCACGACCGACCCTGGCCAGCCGTCCAGCAGGTCCTCGAGCTCGGTCAGCGTGTCGATATCCAGGTCGTTGGTGGGCTCGTCGAGCAGCAGCACGTTCGGCTCGGCCAGCAGGACGAGCATGAGCTGGAGCCGGCGCCGTTCCCCGCCTGAAAGCTCGCCGACCCTGGTCCACTGCCGCTCCCCGCGCAGGCCAAGCCGGTCAAGGAGCTGACTTACCGACATCTCCCGCTTGCCGATGCGGGCGGTGGCGCGGATCTGCTCGGCCGCCTCAAGCACCCGGAGATCAGGGTCGACAGCCGGCGGCTCCTGGGTCAGGTAACCCAGCTGGACCGTGCTGCCCGTGACGACGTTGCCGCTCGTGCTCACCTGTCCGTCGGCCGGAACCGGCAGGGTGCCGGCCAGCAGGCGCAGCAGCGTGGTCTTGCCGGTCCCGTTGACGCCGATGACGCCGATCCGGTCGCCGGGCCCGAGCTGCCAGGTCACGTGATCGAGCAGCTCGCGCTGGCCGATGCGAACGGTCACGTCTTCGAGCTCGATCACCGTCTTGCCCAGCCTGGCAGCGGCCAGCCTGGCCATCTCCACGCCGTTACGCGGCGGAGGCTCGTCGGCAATCAGCGCGTTAGCGGCATCGATGCGGAACTTGGGCTTGCTGGTCCTGGCCGGCGGGCCGCGCCGCAGCCACGCGAGTTCCTTGCGGAGCAGGTTGCGGCGCCTGGTGTCTACCGCCGCGGCGACCCTGGCCCGTTCCGCGCGCGCCAGCACGTACGCGGAGTAGCCGCCCTCGTAGGAGTGCACCCGCCCGTCAGCCACCTCCCAGGTCTGCTCAGTCACCGCGTCCAGGAACCATCGGTCGTGGGTCACCACTATGTAGCTGGTCGCGAACTCGCGCAGGTACCCGGCCAGCCAGGTGATGGCCTCGATGTCCAGGTGGTTGGTCGGCTCGTCCAGCAGGAGCAGGTCATAGCTGCGGCGCAGGAGCGCGGCCAGGGCAGTCCGGCGTCGTTCGCCACCGGACAGCCGCGCGACGTCCGCGCCAAGGTCCAGGCCGCCGAGCAAGGCGCCGATGACCGACCGGCTTCTCTGGTCGGTTGCCCATTCGTGCTCCGGCAGAGAGCCGAACACGACCTCGGCGACCGTGCCTGACAGTGCCTCCGCCTGCGGCAGGTACCCAATCGTGATGTCGCGAGCCCTCGTGGCCCGGCCCGAGTCCAGGTTGCCGGCGCCGGCCAGGGCCGCGAGCAGCGTGGTCTTGCCGGCACCGTTCTGGCCGACGACGCCGATGCGCTGACCCGCAGAGACGCCAAGCGATACCTGGTGAAGCAGGACGCGGTCGTGGTAGGCCTTGCTGGCCTGCTCCAGGTTGACCAGGTTCATAATTTGCGGGCCCGCCGCTGCGGCCCTACCGCCGCGGCTCCCGGCACTGGCCCGCTGGCCCGTGCGACAGCTCGGCAGACGCCCGCGCCGGTAAGCGCGACCGCGAGGTCTCCGGCATGGGCGGCGTCCTTGGCCAGGAAGGCGCACGTCGGCCCGGACCCGGACACGATGGCCCCGAGCGCGCCGAACTCGCGCCCGGCCGCCAGCGCACGGCGCAGCCCGGGGAGCAGCGATACCGCCGCGGCCTGCAGGTCATTGCTGAGCAGCGGGCCCACCTTGACCGGGTCCCCGGACCGCAGCGCGGTCATCAGCTCGCGGCTCAGCTCGGGCTCGGGAACGCCAGGGCGGCCGGTGGCGGCTGCGCGCCGGACAGCGTCGGCTGCCCCGGCCCGCGTGGCGAGAGCGGGTCCGGTCCTGCCCGTGCCGGCCTCTGTGTCTGGTGTGTCGGCCTGCGCCCTGGCTGCCCTGATCCGGTCGCAGGTCGCGTAGACCCGCGCCGTTGACAGGCCGGTATTCGCGAACGCGAGCGCCCAGTGATAGTTGCCGGCCACCAACGCCGGGGTGAGCTCCTCTCCGCGGCCCCGACCGACGGCGGTGCCGCCGACAAGCGCGAACGGGACATCGCTGCCCAGCCCCGCGGCAACCTGCGCCAGATCGCGCTGGGACAGGCCGGTGCCCCAGAGCTCGTTGCACGCGACGAGCGTGGCCGCTGCGTCCGCGCTGCCGCCGGCTAGCCCGGCGGCAACCGGAATGCGCTTGCGGATCTCGATCAGCAGCGCCGAGTCTCGGAGCTTGCGGCCGACCGCCGTGGCCAGGGCGGTGACCGCCTGCCAGGCTAGGTTTGTCTTCCCGACCGGAACCGCGGACGCGTCCTCGCCGGAGACCCTTATCGACATGCGCTCGGCTTGGCGCACCGTGACCTCGTCGAACAGCGACACCGCGTGGAACACCGTGACCAGCGAGTGGTATCCGTCAGGGCGGGCTGGCCCGACGGCGAGCTGGAGGTTCACCTTCGCCGGCGCGCGGACAGTGACGGCCGCTTCAGCCGACTCGGTAACAGAGCTCACGATCTCATGATCGTACGCTGACCCCGCCTCTGCCTGCGTTAGGGCTGCTCCTGGATGTCCGCATCGGTCGGCAGCAGTCGCTGGCCCGCCGCCGTGATGCGAATGAACTCGGTGATCCCGAGCGCCTCACCCCGAAGTCCCGGATCCACCCCCGCCGCCGTCAGCACGTCCTGCGCGGTGGCCGCCGATCCTGCCCACTGCGCTAGCGCCGACCGCAGCGTCTTGCGCCGCTGGGAGAACGCGGCGTCGATCACCGCGAACACCTCCTCCCGGCGCACGCCGGCGTGCGGAGGCGGGTCCATGACCAGCGAGACCAGCCCGGAGTCGACCCTGGGGACCGGCCAGAACACGCCGCGCGACACCGAGCCGGCCTTGCGCGCACGGCCGAACCACGCCAGCTTCGCCGATGGCACGCCGTAGACGCGGCTGCCGGGCGGGGCACACATCCGGTCCGCGACCTCGGCCTGCACCATCACCAGGCCGCGCTGCAGGGACGTGACGGTCGCCAGCAGGTGCAAGACCACCGGAACGGCGACGTTGTAGGGCAGGTTGGCTACCAGCGTGGTCGGCGGCTCGCCTGGCAGCGAAGAAACCCTGGCCGCGTCGGCGGTCACCACCTCGAGCCGGTCGGCCAGCCCCGGTGCGCGCTCCGCGACGGTCAGCGGCAACTGGGCTGCGAGGGCCGGGTCTACCTCGACCGCTATCACGCGGCGGGCCGCGTCAAGCAGCGGGAGCGTCAGCGAGCCGAAACCGGGGCCGACCTCAAGCACCACATCCCGCGGACCTACGTCAGCCAGGGCGGTGATCCGGGTAACGGTGCCGGCGTCGACGACGAAATTCTGGCCAAGACGCCGGTTTGGCTGCACCCGAAGGCGCGCAGCCAGGTCCCTGATCTCGGTCGGCCCGAGGAGCTGACCGGCGCTCAGGCCGGCCACGCACCGAAGAGGCGCTGGCCGTTCGCCTCGATGACTGTGCACAGCTTGGCCACATCCATCTGGCGGGCCTCGGCCAGCACGCGGACCGTGTTGGCGACCTGGGCGGGAGCGTTGGACATGCCGCGGTTCGGGCTCGGGGCGAGGAACGGCGCATCGGTCTCGGCCAGCACAAGCTCGGCCGGAATGAGGGTCGCGGCCTCCCGCAGGCTGGCCGCGTTCTGGAAGGTGACCGTGCCCGCGAAGCTCAGCACGTAGCCAGCGGCCGCGCACCTGGCCGCGAGCTCGGCGTCGCCCGAGTAGCAGTGGAAGATCACCTGCTCCGGCGGCTGATCGGCGGCCAGGATCGCGAGCACGTCCTCGTGTGCCTCCCGGTCGTGGATCACCAGCGGTTTGCGCACCTGCTTGGCGATGTCAATGTGCGCCCGGAACCAGTCCCGCTGCACCTCGGGCGGTGAGTTGTCCCGGTAGTAGTCCAGCCCGGTCTCGCCGACCGCCACCACCTGCGGCAGCGCCGCCAGCCTCGCGATCTCGGCCAGGACCGCTTCCTGCTCTTCCCGGTCGCGGGCCGCGGACGCGGTCTCGTTGGGGTGGATTGCCACGGCCGCGTACACGTCAGGGAACGCGGCGGCGCAGTCCGACGCCCACCGGGCCGTCGGCACGTCGACGCCGACCGTGATAACCCTGCCGACTCCGGCGGCACTGGCCTCGAGCAGCACCTCGCTCACTGCCTTGTCGATCAGATCCAGGTGGCAATGGCTGTCGAACACGACGCCGGGCAGCGGTTCGGGCGGAGGCGCGGGCGGCTTGCCGATGCCGGGGCCAGGGCCGAAGTCGGGTTGCGGTCCTGGCCGGCCGTCACCGGCCGGGAGCGGCACCTCGGGTTTACCTCCACCCGTGGTCACTTGCCCTCCAGTCTCGCCAGCTCCTCGTCCACAACCGAGGGGTCCAGCTTCGCGAACAGCGGGGACGGCGTGGCCAGCGGCGTGCCGACCGCTATCGGCACCGACTCCCACCTGGCCTGCGCGCCGGAATAGCTGCCCGTGATGACGGGGTACGCTGGCCCGCCGTCTTCGTTGACCTCATCGATGCGCGGCATGCCGGACCACACCTCGTTCCCCCCAAGCATCTCGTATACCTGCTGCGATGACCTGGGCAGGAACGGGGTGAGCAGCGACTTGCCGTCGTCTACCAGCTGCAGCGCCACGTGGCAGATGGTCCGCATCCGATCAGGATCGGACTCACGCAGCTTCCACGGCGCCTGGTCGGACAGGTACTTGTTCGCCTCCGCCAGCGTGCGCATGACCTCGGTGCTGGCCAGCTTGAACCGGCACCGGCCGAGCGACTCGCCCACCGACGCGAACGCCGCGCGCGAGCGGTCGAGCAGCACGCGGTCGGCGTCGGTCAGTGTCCCCGCGGCGGGGATCGAGCCGATGTTGCGGGCCGCGAACGAGACCGTCCGGTTGACCAGGTTGCCCCAGTTGGCTACCAGTTCGTCGTTGTTGCGCCGGACGAACTCGCTCCAAGTGAAGTCGGTGTCCTGGTTCTCCGGCCCCGCCACGGCCACGTAGTAGCGCAGCGCGTCCACGTCGTAGCGGGCCAGGAAGTCGCGTACGTAGATGACGACCTGCCGCGACGAGGAGAACTTGCGGCCCTCCATCGTGAGGAACTCGCTGGAGACGACCTCTGACGGCAGGTTGAGCTCCCCGAGCGGGCCCGGCGT
>JASHUG010000132.1 GCA_030040155.1 Streptosporangiaceae bacterium
ACCGCGACGTCGACGTGCTGCTGGTGGACGACATCCAGTTCCTGGAGAACAAGGAAGGCACCCAGGAAGAGTTCTTCCACACGTTTAACACGCTGCACAATGCCGAGAAGCAGATCGTGATCTCCAGTGACCGTGCGCCCAAGCGGCTTGTCACTCTTGAAGACCGGCTGCGCAGCCGGTTTGAGTGGGGCCTTCAGACCGACGTCCAGCCCCCCGAGCTCGAAACCCGGATCGCGATTTTGCGCAAGAAGGCGGTGCAGGACCGGCTCAACGCGCCGCCCGAGGCCCTCGAGTACATCGCCAGCCGGATCTCAACCAACATCCGCGAGCTTGAGGGCGCGCTGATCCGCGTGACCGCGTTCGCCAGCCTCAACCGGCAGTCCGTGGACCTGCAGCTCGCCGAGTTCGTGCTGAAAGACCTCATCCCTGAGGCCCAGGGCCCCGAGATCACGGCTGCTACGATCATGGGCCAGACGGCCGCCTACTTCGGGCTGTCCATCGACGACCTCTGCGGCACCTCCAGGTCCAGGGTCCTCGTCACCGCCCGCCAGATCGGCATGTACCTGTGCCGCGAGCTGACCGAGATGTCCCTGCCAAAGATCGGCCAGCAGTTCGGCGGCCGCGACCATACGACCGTCATGCACGCCGAACGCAAGATCCGGTCGCTGATGGCCGAGCGGCGCGCCATCTACAACCAGGTGACCGAGCTGACCAACCGGATCAAGCAGCAGGCCCTGTCCGGGTGAGCACCGTGACAAGGCTGCAGCCAGCTTGCCCGGCCCGTCGCCGGTCCAGCCGCGGCTGTGCAGCCCGTGATTACGCTCCGTTGTCCACTGACCACACAAAAGCCGCGCCGTACGCAATGCACGCACACAGGCTGTGGATAAGTCTGTGGACGTCCTTGGGACAGCTACGGGAAAACTCCGGACAACCAGGGGGTAACGCCGCAGTGACTGGTGGGTCGTGCCTCATCGTCCACAGCCGCCCGCACGCTGCGCCCATGCTGGCCACAACCGCTGTGCACGGCCTGGGCGGCCATCACCAGCGCCGACGCCAGATATCCCCAGGGTCCACCGACCCTATGACGACTACCTCCTTTTATTCAGTACGCAATTCACAAAGCAAGAAGGCTGCCGGTTCCTCCGTGCGGCCCCGTCCAAGAAGAACAGGAGGGGACCGGTGAAGATCGTCCTTGAGCGAGACGTCCTCGCGGA
Source organism: Streptosporangiaceae bacterium (assembly GCA_030040155.1). Classification (GTDB taxonomy): domain Bacteria; phylum Actinomycetota; class Actinomycetes; order Streptosporangiales; family Streptosporangiaceae; genus JAJYUU01. The sequence continues at coordinate 1,215 of JASHUG010000132.1, forward strand.
CGCCGTCGCTTGGACCGCCCGCGCCCTGCCCGCCCGTCCCGCGGTTCCCGTCCTGGCTGGCATCCGGCTGCAGGCGGCCGAGGACCTGGTGCTGTCGAGTTTCGACTACGACGTCTCCGCCCAGGCGACGGTGCCGGTCAGCACGGAGGAACCCGGCAGCGCCCTGGTTTCCGGCAGGCTCCTCGCGGAGATCAGCCGCAGCCTCCCGGCCAAGCCGGTCCACATCTCTGTGGATGAAGGGCGGGCCGTTCTCACTTGCGGCAGCGCCACGTTCACCTTGCTGACCATGCCAGAAGATGATTACCCGGCGCTGCCGGAGATGCCTCCGGCTGCGGGCTCAATCGGCAGCGATGCGTTTGCCACCGCGGTCAGCCAGGCGGTCACGGCTGCCGGGCGGGACGACACGCTGCCCGCGCTGACCGGGGTGCGCATGGAGATCAACGGCGAGACGCTGACGCTCGTCGCCACAGACCGGTACCGGCTGGCCGTGCGGGAACTGCGGTGGAACCCGGCCCGCCCGGACCTGACCGCGGCCGTGCTGGTGCCGGCGAAGGCCCTGGCCGACACGGCGCGCACGCTGACGAACGGCGCTGAGGTCGCCATCGCACTGGCGCTGCCCGGCGAGGACGGCGGCACCGGGGACGGCATGATCGGCTTTGAGGGCGCGGGCCGTCAGACCACCACCCGCCTGCTCGGCGGCGAGTTCCCCAGAACCCAGGCTCTGCTGCCGACCTCGTCGAACGCGGCCGCGGTGCTGTCCACCAGCCTGCTCACCGAATCGGTCAAGCGGGTAGCGCTCGTGGCCGAGCGCAACACCGCGGTCAGGCTCGCGTTCAGCGCCGGCCAGCTGGTGCTCGAGGCCGGCACGGGAGACGAGGCGCAGGCCGAGGAGGTCCTGGAGGCTGACTTTGAGGGCGACGACCTGTCTATCGCGTTCAACCCCCAGTACCTGCTCGACGGGCTCACTGCCATTGACTCCGACACGGTCAGGATCTCGTTCACCGAGCCGGGCAAGCCGGCGCTGCTGACCGGCAAGCCGGGTCCGGATGGTTCGCCCGAGTTCCGCTACCTGCTGATGCCGATCCGCCTGGGAGGCTGACGCGCAGGGCGCACGCGGGCGCGCCTGGACGAGGGCGCGCCAGGAAGGCGCGAGCCGCTAGTGTCGGCGGCGTGCACCTGACTCGGCTCGCGCTCACCGACTTCCGCAGCTATGCGGATGCAGACGTGACGCTGGCGCCGGGCGTGACGACTTTCACGGGCGCGAATGGCCAGGGCAAGACGAACCTGGTCGAGGCGGCCTGCTACGCGGCGACGTTCGCCAGTCACCGGGTTGCCACCGATGCGCCGCTGATCAGGCAGGGTGCGGATCGCGCGATCGTGCGGGCCGGGATCAGGTCGGGCGGCCGCGACAGCCTGCTGGAGATCGAGATCAATGCCGCACGGGCCAACCGGGTGCGCCTCAACCGGACGCCTGCGCCGCGGCCGCGTGAAGCGCTCGGCGTTCTGCGCTGCGTCCTGTTCGCGCCGGAGGACCTGACCATCGTGAAGGGAGATCCGGAACAGCGGCGCCGTTACCTCGACGATCTGCTCGTAGCTAGCCGACCGCGCCTGGCCGGCGTTAGGGCCGACTACGAGCGGGTGCTGCGGCAGCGGACCGCGCTGCTGAAGTCTGCCAAGGGGCGCGGCGGCGTCCCGCCGAGCGCGATGGAGGTATGGGACGACCATCTTGTCGCTGCGGGCGCGGAGCTCACGGCGGCCAGGCTGCGACTGATCGCGGAAATACAGCCACTGGTCGGCCGGTGCTACAGCGCGGTCTCGGGCGCCGAGCGGGACACCGTCATGCGGTATCGGCTGTCGGCTGCCCGCCAGGCTGACAGTGCCGTGGTCGGCCCCGACGACGAGCCGGACGCCGACGCGGCAAAGCTGGCGGGCTTGCTGCGGGACGCGCTGTCGGCTCGCCGCCTGGCTGAGCTGGAACGGGGCGTGTGCCTCGTCGGGCCGCACCGGGATGAGCTCGAGTTGCAGGTCGGCGGCCTGCCCTCGCGGGGCTACGCCAGCCACGGTGAGTCCTGGTCGCTGGCCCTGGCCCTGCGGCTGGCGGCTTATCAGCTGCTGAGGGCGGCTGGTGAGGACCCGGTGCTGGTGCTGGACGACGTGTTCGCCGAGTTGGACGCTGACCGGCGGGGTCGGCTGGCCGAGCTCGTCGGTGACGCCGAACAGGTTCTGGTGACCGCAGCGGTGCCGGAAGACGTGCCGGCCACCCTCGCCGGGACGAGGTACACGGTCGCGGAAGGCGCGGTAACCGGTGGCTGACCAGGGCGGCGAGCAGGGAAGGGCTGCCGGCCGGGACCATCTCGGCGGCCGGGACCGGGCTGCCGGCGGCGGAGACCCGGATCGCCTCAGTCTGGCGCAGGAGGCGCTGGCCGGCGCGCGCGCCCAGGCACAGGCCAAGGGCCACAGGCCGGCTGGCCCAAGGCCGCGCCAGCCTGTGGAAACAGCCGGGCCTGCTGTGGATGATAGGCCGGCGGCCGCCGCAGAAGG
>JASHUG010000133.1 GCA_030040155.1 Streptosporangiaceae bacterium
ATGCAATGCCGGCTTCAACGCCTCCAAGATCCGGCGCTTCTCCTCGCTGTCCGGAGGCGAGTCATCGGCCAAGGCACGGCTATCTCGCCCATGCGGGGAGCGCAGCACTGTGCATGTGGAGAGGGTAATCGCCGCTGCGCGCACGTGATCGCTTGGCGCTAGGCTTCCGGCGTGCAGCAAACGTCGCATATCGGCCTGTTGCTCCAGCAGTCCCGCCGCAGAACCGAGCTGTGGAAGGGTGCTTTCAATGTCGCGCCAACCGGAGGCGAGTGCGTCATAGTCGACGTCAATTATCCGATCTTTCGTGATCCGCGCGACCTCTTCTAGATGGCCAAGCAGATAGCACGCATCCGCTGTGAACTGATAGAAGCTGAAGATATCCTTAGCCGATGAGTCGTCGAGTTCTGCGAATCGTCGGCCTTCAAACTCCCCTGCCCTCATGAGCGCGAACCGCTGCACACTTTGCGTTAGTGATCTTCCCTCGTAACCCTTCGCGGAGAGAGCGGCACTTCCTCTCCCGTACGTACGCATTCGACCTGTAATCTCCTCTAGATCGTCTGAGAGCACATGATGCACGGGCCGGGAGTCTTCCATCCAGGTAATGTGCTCGCCGAGAGAGCGAATGCGGTAGCTCAGGTCGACGTCCTCGCCTCCGGTCCTGAGACTTTCATCGAAGCTTAGGCCCTGAGGCACTCTTGCTCGATTGATCGCTGCGTTCGCGGTTATTAAGTACCTTACGGACCGGCCGTCGAGCGGCGGAGCTTGAAAGAATCCCTGATAGTCCAAGAAACACGTGACATTTCCTGCTCTGGGCACTAGCACATTCCCTGCAACCGCAGCCGAGTTTTGGGCTGCTGTCATCATTTGTTCGCACCAGGAAGCCGGCACTACGCAGTCGTCATCCGTGAACAGAACGATGTCACTCACAGCGTTGGCAAGTCCGACGTTACGGGCGGCAGCGGGGCCGGCCTTGGAGGAAAGCAAGTTGCGAACCGGCACAGGCCCGGCATCGATCTGCGGGCCGTGCTTCTTCTCATCAGGCCCATCCGACACCAGCAGTATTTCCGCGTTACCTAACCCGGCAGCGGAGTTGGCGACGCTACTAATCGTATCGGCGCAAGAAGGGCGCCCAATTGTAGGAACTATTATCGATACAGGCACTGGCATATCTCCGGTGTGTCATTTTTTTAATTGCAGACTGAGTCGTAGATCTAGTCGCTTCGCTCAGGTGCTCGAACCGGAACTGGTGGGGAGGTCGAGGCCGAGTGCCAAGAGCCGACGGTCGCTTGCCGAAGTGCATGGCGGTCAAACGATTCGGCCCGCTTGGGGCCAGGTATCCTTCGGGAGCACTGACGATAGCGTTTGCTGGAGCTTTCTGACTGACGGGTGGCTTCTTACCTCCGATTAAGGCTGTCGAGGTGCTTTGCAAGCCGATCATCCGCCTCAGCCGAAGTCGCTTCTTGAGCGAGGATAGTCAGCTTTACACGGCTATTGTGCCGCATTGATCTCTCGGGGCTTGAAGAAGTGAGAGATTTCCGCCGACCGCTTAGGGCTCGCCACAAGAGGTGACGCATTAGGGGCCAGCGGCCGGAGAAGGTGGCGGTGCCGCTCGCTAGGCGCGATGTGCTCACGAAACCTCCGCACGTCGGCACGAGCGGAAGTGTCCGGTGCTGTCGCCGCACGGCCGCGATCACGATCCCGGCCTTGGCGTGCGCAGGGCCTCGACGTGGCTAACCTTCTCGGTCGCGACCTTGTAGCGCCGTCCGTCGATCAGGCCCGCGTCGTAGTCCGCCTCGACCAGCGCGAGGCGGCCGCGTAGCCCGCGGACCGCTCCAAGATCTCTGGGCGGCCGCTAAGTAGACGCGAGCGCAGAAAGCGGCGGGGGCGAGGTCATGCGCGACGGAATACTATCGAGTTCCGCCACGGAGCGTGAGAAAGCCGAGTCGGTCACTGCAGTTCTTTTGTCGAGCGGCGCCTGACGCGCAGCCGTCTGGAGGCAAGAGCAGAGCGTGCCGACGCCCCTGCCGCTACGTGCATCCGGCGCACGCCCATTCACGAGCTTTACGACTTGCCGTTCTGGGTCTTCCGTTCTTAACCGCGGCCCGAAGGGCGGGCTATCTCGTCGAGCGGATCGCCGTCACTGGATCCGGGGCAGATTGATGCTTGCCCGGCCTCTCGCGCTCGGGCTCCAGGACCGGGCTTGAAGTGGCCCGCGTGCAGAGAACTCGATGGCGTACCGCGGCCGGAATGGAGTCGTGGCGCGGATCCCGTTGATCTCGTCGACTCCATACGTGCGGTGCCCGCCGCCGTCGGATCGCTCAGCGTGGAGGAGTAGCCGCCCGGCTCGGCTGCGCCGTAGGGAATACGGCTCGACGCGTCGCCAGGTGCCCTTGTAGAGCAGGTCCACACAGAGGTGGTTGGTGGCGGCGAAGCGCACTGTCTCCAAGGGGATGCCGGCATTCCAGGTGGCGACGGTTGGCGGCGGCGACCAGTCGTCGTCATCGGCAGTCGTGGGAAGCGGCGACAGCTCCTCGAACTCAACACTCCCTTCGAGCCAGCCGAAGAGGAGGGGAAGCTCGTCGAGAAAGCTCTGGAGCGGCGGCAGAGCCGGGAGCTGGTGGGCAGCATCTGACCCCAATCCGACTCCAAAGCGGCGACTTTTGGCGAGCCGTCGAAGTCGGCCGCCGTCGGCACGTCAATACCCTTAGCCACGCACTTTTCGGCCAGTGCTTGGCGGATCACCTCAGGGTAGAGACGTAGATCGCTGCGACGGAACAGGTTGACAATGTCGTAGAGGTCGCGGGGTCGTGCGCGTTGAGCCATGGCCCGGATCTTTTCAGCGAAGACCTCGTCGAATGAGTAGCAGCGGACCTGGCCGGGGAGGGGGCCATCCGGGTATGGGTGAACGATTTCGCGCAGCACTGGCGGCCGGATGACGGTCTCGTTGGTTGAGATGTCGAGCTTGACTCTGGCTGGCCCCTGTGCCTTACGGGGTCCGACGTAGTAGACACGTCCCTCGGTTGACAGCTCGTCCGGCCGCAAGCGAAGCACGGGCGCTCGGACGGAGAAGTCGATGCCTGATGCGTCATGGACTCGGGCGAGGACTCGGCCAATGAGTGGCCCGACCTGCTCGGGGGTGCAGGGGCCGCCAGGCAATGCCAAGGATCGGGTCGGAGCCGATGCCCCAAAGGAGCCACCCGAGTACGTAGTCCTTCTCTATGACCTCTTCGGCCAGCTGCCACTCGGCGACGCGCGCCACGATGTCCGGGCGCGCTATCACCACTCGTCCCCTGGTGATCCGAGTGCGACGTTCGCTCGAACACCCCAGCGCCGGACGATCCGACCGTGAGCCGTCGCGGCTGGGTCGAGCTTTGTGAGGCCGCTGCTCCGGCGCGCCAGGCACGCCTCAAGAAGAGCTGGGGAGCCAACCTGGGAGTATTCAAGGAGGTAGCCGAGCCGTTTGAAGACAGCCCGGTTGCCGAGGCGGTCACCGTATTCGACCAGGCGAGAGTCGTCGCGATGCTCACCGCCGAGGTACTCAGTGAGGACATCGGAGACGGTGCGGATGCCTCCTCCGAGGCTCGGGTCGTCGAGCACGTCAATCACCGTACGAGACGGGTCCGACACTGCCACCTTATTGCCGCCACGCCAGACCGCGACCGTGCCGAACAAGGCGTCCTCATTACGGACAGTGAGGTGGAAGGGAACGCTCTGAATGACCTCGTTGCGGTGGCGGACGCGCCGAGCGGTGACCACGAGCAGAGTGCGAAATGTCTGCTCAGTGAGGGCCCAGTAACCACAGGCACTCCATCCTCCGACGTAGCACGGGCTGAAGAGCCGAGCTGCTACGACCCATGGATCCTCAATCCACGCGCCAGACTGGCGGGCATCAAGGGGAACAGCCACGTACAGCCCACGCCGCACGCGGGACAACCACCCACGCCGGGCCAGGTAGCCGAGGAGTTGGCCTGCTTCTTGGTGCGGGACGCCGAGGATCCTGGCGGCTTCGCTCACGTCAAAAGCTCCCTGAGCGCTGCGGTGCAGCTCCTCCAGAAAGGCACGATTTCGCTGGGTGATCCCAGCACCAAACTCTGGATGCGAAGCAAGCTCCATCTGGGGAAGTATACTGCGCTCCTAATATATCGGTAGGGTATAGGCGAACTAATCTCCACCAGGTGGAGATTTCAGCGCTATGAAGACTTCTTTGTCGCCAACCACGTGCTGCCAGTCCGCACGGCCACCCAGCCTGGTCGTCGTGTGGTCCCGCCCGCCTCTGTGAGCCTTCCGCTGCAGCCTCAGCCGAGCGCACGGTCGAGGTTAAATGCGGCGCTGATCAGCGCAAGGTGGGTAAGGGCCTGGGGAAAGTTGCCTTGCTGGTCGCCGGTCATGCCGATCTGCTCCGCGTACAGGCCGACGTGGTTGGCGTAGGTAAGCATCTTCTCGAACGCGAGCTGCGCTTCCGTGAGACGGCCTGCCCGGGTGAGCGCCTCGACGTACCAGAACGAACATGCCGAGAAGGTGCCCTCCGCGCCGCGCAGGCCATCCGGGCTCGCATGTGAGTCGTAGCGATACACCAGCGAGTCGGAGACCAGACGATCCCTGAGCGCGTCGAGCGTGGAGAGCCACTTGGCGTCCGTCGGAGCGATGAACTTGACCAGCGGCATCATCAAACAGGCCGCATCCAGGACATCGGCGTCCTCGTATTGGGCGAATGCGTTGAGCCGTGCTGACCAGTCCTTGTCCATGATCCGGCGGTAAATCGCATCACGAGCAGCCCGCCAGCGGTTCAAGTCGGCAGGCAGGCCCCTGCGGACGGCCAGCCGGATCGTCCGCTCCATCGCCACCCAGCACATGAGCTTGGAGTACAGGAACCTCTGCGGGCCGCCGCGAGTCTCCCAGATACCCTCGTCCGGCTGGTCCCAGTGATCGCAGAGCCAGTCGGCCCTGCCGATGATCACGTCCCAGTGCGCACTCGAGATGGGCTTGTGCCACTCGTCGTAGAGGTAGACCGAGTCCATGAGCTCGCCGTAGATGTCCAGCTGAAGCTGCTTGGCCGCCGCGTTGCCGATGCGCACCGGCCGCGAGCCCAGATAGCCGGCGAGGTGGGGCAGTTCTTGCTCGGGCAGGTCGGTGCGCCCGTCGATTCCGAACATCACCTGCATGGGGGCGGCGGCACCGTATCCGGCCATGGTTTCGTACTTGGTAATGAAGCCCACGAAAGCGTCGGCCTCGCTGGTGAAGCCCAGCCGCAACAATGCGTAGACGCAGAAGGCCGCATCCCTGACCCAGACATAGCGATAATCCCAGTTTCGCTCCCCGCCGATCTGCTCAGGCAGGCTCGTCGTCGGCGCGGCCACGATGGCACCGGTCGGAGCGTACGTCAGCAGCTTGAGCGTCAGCGCCGAGCGGTGCACCACCTCCCGCCAACGGCCGCGGTAGCGGGAGGCCGACAGCCAGTTCCGCCAGAAGGCGACCGTGGCTGCCAGCAAGTCCTCGGCCTCGTGGTCTGTGCAGCCCTGAGGTGCGGTGTCAGTACCCACCTCGTCCAGGGCAAACACGGCCGACTCGCCCTCGGCCAGCCTGAACTCGGCCGTCGCATCACGGCCGTCGTGCGTGAGCGGAACCGTCGAGGTCAGGCCGACAGTAAGGTTCGCCGCCCTGAAGACCACACCGTGGTCGACCTCTTCGAGTCCATGCGGGTCCATGCCGTAGTTAAACCGCGGCGCGATCCGGGCCCGGAACGGCATGACGCCTCGCACGCACAGCACCCGCCGGATCAGCCGGTGTCGCTGGGCCTCGGCGGTGCTGCCGAGCGGCATGAAGTCCTCGATCGAGCCGACTCCTTCCTGCCCGAAAAACCGGGTGATCAGCACGTTGGTGTCAGGGAGGTAGAACTGCCGAGTCTTCGCTGGTACAGCGGCGGCCAGCTCAAAACTCCCGCCGCGCTCGGGGTCCAGGATCGAGGCGAAAACACTCGGGGCGTCGAAAGACGGGCTGCAGTGCCAGTCGATGGTCCCGTTGGTTCCCACGAGTGCCACGGTGTGCAAGTCACCGATCATCCCGTGGTCGGACACCGGCAGGTAGCCGGAACCCCCGGCCGGCCCGGACGAGGCTGCCCCCAACGGAGCCTGCGCCGATGTGCTGGCCTCAGAAACTTCTGGCGACGACTGTTCTGGACTCACCTGGCCTGTCCCTCCGCGAGCGTGCCGCCACAGACCGGAGGTGCAGCCGGCGCTGGTCAGCGCTAGCCGCCTCCCCCGGTCGGCGGTGATCAGTCGTAGTTGCGGTCAGGTACGGTAGCTACCCTCCCGGAACTCGTCGGCAAGACCTGGGCGGGTGGGACGCCAGTCGAGTTCGGCTCGAGCCTTCGCGGCGTCGGAGGCCTGGTCGAGCAGGAGGACTGCGGCGAACGCGTCGCCGAGGCGTGCCTTCGCCTCCTGGTCGGAGCCGGCAACGGCTCCTGGGGCGCCGTCCGTGACGGCGGCCGCCTCCGTGAGCTCGGCAACGGTGGGGTTCAGCCCGTTGCTTATGACGTAGCGACCCTGGGCCGACTCGTCCTCCAGAGCGCGGCGGAAGAAGTCGGCAATGTCCGCTGCGTGCACCGTGCACCAGTGCTGTTGCCCGGTGCCGAGCATGATCAGGTTTCCCGCGTCGTCGCGCGGGGACCCCAGAATCAGCTCCGGCACACCTCCGCCGCCGTCCCCATAGGCCGTGCCTGAGGTGACCACGACGCCTCGGATGCCTGAGTCGTCGAGCACCCGCTCTTCGATTGGCTCTTTCCAGGACACCATCGCAGGTGCGTTGATAGGGGATTCCTCGCTGATGTCGGTATTGTTCCCGTAGATCCACGAGCCGCTGATCTGGAGGTATGGCTTGCCGGTGTCGGCGAAAGCGTCGGTCACCGCGTCGACCACGGCTGAGTCGAGGTTCGCGCTGGTAGCGTCGCCCGGGCTCGCTGTGTGAATCGCAGCGTCGGCGTTGCTGAGCGTGCTCTCGAGCCCCTGGCGATCGTAGAGGTCGACTACCACGGGAGTCGCGCCAATGGCCGCGACCTTGGTCGCCTGGTCGTCATCGCGGACGAGCGCTGTCACGTCGTAACCGTGCTCTAGCAGGTCGTCAAGTATGTGAGAACCGATGAAACCGGTAGAACCGGTAAGTGCGACGTTCATGATCTGATTTCCCCTTTTCCGGCTCGTCGGAGCAGTACCAAGCGGCACCGCGTTAGCGGCTGTCGCGCGACGTGTGTGGTCCTTGCACTCAAGGATGAAGCGCTGCCCGGTGAGCCCGCATCGCCTGGAAGTGGTGAGCCGCAAACCTCGACCAGCGCGTGACCTCTAGGTCCGGATACGCGTCGGTCGGGGGGAAAGGCGGGTTATCCGCGTGCCTGGGGTGTGCAGCTAGATGGGGTTCGGGTCATCCAGCACGGCGAGCAGGAGTCCGCCGATCATCGCCATGTTCTTGTGGAACTGGATCTGCTGCGCCTTGCGCGTGGCGGGGTCCTCGATGTTCCAGTACAGGTGCCCGGCGATGGTCGTCGGAATCAGCGAGCAGGCCAGGGCCAGCGCAGACAGCCGCGGTGCTATCCCCAGGGCGAGCATGGCCCCGCCAGCGACCTGGACGGCGGCGTTGCCGCGCACCACTAGTTCGTCGTCGTCCGGAAGCGGGACGACCTTGCGGATCGCTCCTATTACCGCTGCGGCCTGATCCACACGTCCGCCCGGCTGCCGGAGGGCGTCGAGGCCGAGCAAGAAGTAGGTCGACCCGGTGAGCATGCGGGCGGCAGGCCGCAGCGGCGCCAGCACGCGCGAGGTAGTGGTCATTGCGCCTCGATACGCTTCGGGATCTCCGTCAGCAGGACTTTACATGCCGCGATCGCCGTCGCGGCCGGGCAGGGCCGTGCCGTCAGCAGTGCGTATATTGCCTGACGTGATCACCGTCGTCGAATATGACCCATCCTGGCCCGATCGTTTCGAGCGACTGCGCGAGGTGTACGCCGCGGCGATGAAGACCGGCGGCGTCCACGTAGTGGCCATCGAGCATGTCGGCAGCACCTCGGTCCCAGGTCTCGCGGCGAAGCCGGTCATCGACTGCGACATCGTGGTCCGGCTGGCGGACGTGGAGGCGGCGTCGCGGGTCCTGGTCGGGTTGGGCTTCACGCCGCTGGGCGAACTGGGCATCCCGCTGCGGTGGGCATTCAAGGAGCCTGAGCGCCTGGGCAAGACCAATACCTATGTCATCGTCGAGGGCAGCCTGTCGCTGAGGAACCACCTGGCGGTGCGCGATACGTTGCGAAACAGCCAGGAGTTGCGGGAACGCTACGCGGCCGTCAAGAGGGAGGTTGGCGCGACAGCAGCAAACATCGACGAGTACGGCCTCGGGAAGGCAGCGGTCGTCCAGGCGATCCTTGCGGCAGCCGGCCTGACCGACGCAGAGCGCGCATCCATCGGCGCGAACCAAGTGCCGACGCACGACGAACTGCCGAGGTAGCGCGCCACCAATACTCGCGTCCGGGCTGCGGGACTTGCGGCGTCTTCGCTGCGACGGCGCGTTTGTGACGATCTCGCCGGCGAGGCGAGCTTCCTTTTGCCCGGCCGCAAGTAAGCTTCTAGCACCTAGCTGGCTCGTTCGATCCCCCCGCCTCCAGTGCTGACCGCAGATGCGGTGTACTGGCCCTTGCTAAAGTGATATCATTGTGATAAGCATCTGGTATCAAGCTAAGCGCAGCGGAGGTGGGTCAGATGGCGTCCCAAGTTGCAACTCATGAGTCCGGCCAGGCCGTCAGACAGGCCCCGACCGAGACCACGGCCCACTACCTGCCTGGCGTGCCCATGGCGATACTCGGGATCGTCCTCGTGCTGGCAGGGGTCGGGGTGGTCTTCGCCGCGACCCACTCCTCCAGCGCGGTAAAGGTCGTTCTCGTTATAGTCGCCATCCTGCTGTTTCTCTCCGGCCCGTTTATCCTGCGCGGACTGACTCCGGTCGCGCCAGGGCGCGCCCGGGTCGTTCAGCTCTTCGGCAAGTACCGGGGAACGATCAGGGATTCGGGCCTGCAGTGGGTCAACCCCCTTACCGAGCGGATCGTCGTGTCCACCCGGATCCGCAACCAGGAGTCGGCGCAGGCCAAGGTCAACGACGCTGACGGCAACCCGATCGAGATCGCCGCTGTGATCGTCTGGCAGGTCCACGACACCGCCAGCGCCATCTACGCCGTGGACGAGTACACCAAGTTCGTCGCGATCCAGACCGAGACCGCTGTCCGTCATATCGCCTCTAGCTATCCCTATGACTCACGTGGCACCGGAGCCCTGTCGCTGCGGGACAACGCCGATGAGATAACGCAGAAGCTCTCCGACGAGCTCAGCGTGCGGGTGCGGTCCGCGGGCGTGGACATCATCGAGTCGCGGCTGACTCGTCTGTCCTATGCTCCGGAGATCGCACAGGCCATGCTGCGGCAGCAGCAGGCGAGCGCGGTGGTGGGCGCGCGGTCGCGAATCGTTGAGGGGGCAGTCGGCATGGTGCAGATGGCGCTCAAGCGCCTGGAGGAAGAGGACGTCGTCGAACTGGACGAAGAGCGAAAGGCGGCGATGGTCTCGAACCTGCTCGTGGTCCTGTGCAGCGAGCAGGCCACGCAGCAGGTGGTCAACACGGGCTCGCTGTATCAGTGATGGCGCGTTTGGCAACACAGTGACCGAGCGCAAGGGCGTCCTGCTGCGGCTGGATCCGGCCGTGCATGACGCCCTGGCCAAGTGGGCGTCCGACGATCTGCGCAGCACCAACGCGCAGATCGAGTTTCTGCTGCGGCGGGCCCTGTCTGAGGCGGGTCGGCTGCCCAAGCAGGCCAGGGAGATGCGCAGGCCAGGGCGGCCGCCGCGGGAGACGAGCGACACCGGCTAGGCGGAGGCCTAGCCGGTCAAGTCGCGGCCAGGCCCGCGGACCAGCCTGCGATGTCCACCACCTCCGCCTGCCGCGGGAACAGCTTGTGCAGCAGGACCTGATGCACCTCAGGATCAGCGTCAAGGCAGCCGTCGGCCAGCACGGTAAGCCGGTAGTCGAGGTCGGCCGCCTGGCGGAGCGTCGACAGCACGACACCACTGGTGGCGATCCCGGCCAGGACGAGGTGGTCGACGCTGGCGGACCGCAGTACCACGTCGAGGTCACTGCCTGCGAAGGCTGAGACCCGTCGTTTGGTGACGATGACATCTCCCGGCTCCGGGCCGACCGCGGGGTGGATGGCGGCGCCGGCATCGCCGTCACTGAACCGGCCTGATCCGGCGACCGCCGCGAAGCTCTTGTTGCGTTCGCTAACCTCCGGATAACCCGGCCGGAATCCGACAACGACGTAAACAACCGCGATGCCGGCGCCGCGGGCGGCCGTGGCCGCAAGGCCCAGCCTGGTCAGGAAGCCTTCGTCGGTGCCGAAGCGGTCGACGATCCCACGCTGCACATCCATGATCAGCAATGCCGATGCCATGCTGCCTGCTTTCTATCGGTCGCTTGGAAGAACGCGAGCCTGCGGAGGTCTTCGGGGAGGCCGTTGGGCTGCGGCCTGCTCAGGGGAGACGGTAGAGCTCTTGGACCCGCCGGACCCTGGCGACCGAACGATCAACCGGAACGCCGTGCTCCTCGAGTAGCCGCAGCACGTCGAAGGTCGGCAGGCGAAAGAAGCCGATCCCTCCCTGCCCGTCCTTGAGCCTGAGC
>JASHUG010000134.1 GCA_030040155.1 Streptosporangiaceae bacterium
GGAGCATCTCGGAGGCATGCATGGCGGATGCAAAGAAGTGGAGCGACCTCAGCGCCGGTACGCGCAATGCGATCAAGGTTCTCGCGGTCTCCGAGTTCGCCCTCAAGATCCTCATGCTGGTTGACATCAAGCGCCGCCCGGCGAGCCAGATCCGCGGTCCCAAGGCGGCCTGGCGCCTGGCGGCGGCCGTCAACACCATCGGTCCGGTGTCCTACTTCCTGTTTGGCCGCCGCAAGAGCGCGTAGTCCCGATCGCCTCTGCCGCCGGCCGGGGCCTACCGCGTTACTGGCCGCGACCGGTGATGTGCAGTCTGCGCCTGCACGGCCTGCCGATTCCGCGGCCGCGTTTCAGCGCCGTCAATCGTCGCGCAAGCTGGCCGGGCTGAAGCCGGACTGCCGGGAACGGTGTCGGTTGACCTAGAGCGCGCTCCAGCATCCAGACTCGTGCTCGGCGCCCGGCCGGACCGGGCGGCTGGAGAGGGCCCGAGCATGAAATACCGCACGATTGGCACGGATCCGAAGACCCGGCGCGAGGTAAGCGTGCTGAGCCTGGGAACGATGCACTTCGGCACGGCCACAGACGAGGCAACCTCGTTCGCGATCCTGGACCGCTACGTTGAGGCCGGCGGCACCTTCATAGATACGGCCAACAACTACGGGTTCTGGACCGGCAGCCAGGGCGGGGATAGCGAGGAACTGCTCGGCCGCTGGCGGCGCAGCCGCGGCGTTGGTGACGAGGTTGTGATCGCGACCAAGCTCGGCGCCCGGCCGCTGGCCGCTGGCACCAGCTTTACCGACAACGCCGAAGGACTGTCGGCCCGAGTGATCCGCGAGTCTGCCGAACGCAGCCGCGACCGACTCGGCGTGGCCCGGCTCGACCTGCTGTATGCGCACATCGAGGATCCGGTGGTTCGGCTGGCCGAGACCGTGGAGGCTTTCGCGGCGCTCGTGGCCGAGGGCACCGTGGGCCTGCTCGGAGCGAGCAATCACTGGACGTGGCGGGTGGAACGGGCTCGCAGCCTGGCTGCCGCCGCGGGGTTGCCCGGTTATGAGGTGCTGCAGTACCAGCACAGCTACCTGCGGGCGCGTACCGACCTGCCCGGCCTGCTCTCCAGGGACGGCATGCAGGGCGTGGTGAGCGGCGACCTGCTCAGCTATCTGCGGGCCGAACCGCAGCTGGCGATGGTCGGCTACTCACCCCTGCTGAAGGGTGGTTATGTCAGCCGGGCAAGGCTGGCGGCCGCTGAGTTCGCCGAGTTCGACCATCCGGGTACACCCGTCCGGCTGGCGGCGCTGCGGGAGGTGGCCAGGGACAGCGGAGCGACGGTCAACCAGGTGGTGCTGGCCTGGCTGATCGGCGCGGAAGTCCCGGTGATCCCGCTGGTCGGCGCATCCTCGCCGGCACAACTGGACGAAAGCCTGGCCGCTGCGGACCTGGAGCTGACCGCACAGCAGCGCGCGACGCTTGACGCGGCCCGCTGACCATTGCGCTTTCCCCGCCCGTGCCAGGCTTCGCGAGGATGTCGTAGCTGCCAGGTACCGTCGCCGTAACACCAACGAGCTAGCCGGCTGGAGGGAATCGTGGCACGTCCGGTAATGAGCGTGACCAGCATTGTGCTCGACGCACCCGACTCAGGAGAACTTGGCGCGTTCTACCAGCGGCTGCTCGGGTGGCAGGTCCGCACCCAGGAGCCGGGCTGGATGACGCTCAGCGCGCCTGAGGGCGGGGCCGGGCTGGCCTTCCAGGAAGAGAGCCGGTATGTCCGTCCGGTCTGGCCGGCCGGGCCCGGCGATCAGCAGATGATGACGCACCTCGACATCGAGGTGGAGGACTTGCAGGAGGCGGGTGCGCACGCGATCGCGTCCGGGGCAACGATCGCGGAGTACCAGCCGCAGGAGAACGTCCGCGTCTACCTGGATCCCGCCGGCCACCCGTTCTGCCTCTGGGTGGCGGAGTAGCGGGCCGGGCCGGGCAGCAGGAACGGCCGCCCGGCCCGGCGCACGGCTAGACGTTCCCGAAGATCGGGCCGACCGCCGCGCAGGTCGGCTGGAAGTTCGGGTTGTCAGGCCCCAGCGCGTTGATCATGTCCTGGAGCGCGTTGGAATCGTAGGGAATCGACAAGTGATCGCTTGCATCCTGCGGGCACTGGCTCTGGAGCGTGATGTTCTGCACGTTCGGCGCCGCGGGCAGGAACGCGTTGGTGTAAGGCGTGACCACCTCATCGTCACTGGTCTCGATGACGACGTACTGCACACCAGGGACCGTTGGCGTGGCGTTGAGGCCGGTCAGGAAATCCGATCCCTGAATCTGCTCGGCACAGGCCGGGCACGCGGCCGACAACAGCGCGGTCGCGAGGCCGAGGGCTCCCAGTTTCGAGATCAGGTTGACGACCCCATCCAGTGTCGTGCCGTAGTTGGAGGGCGCGAAGCCCACCAGCATGTTGACCTTGGACGCACCGCCCAGGTCGTTGATGTAGTAGCGCGGCATCATCCCGCCCTGAGACCAGCCGACGATGTCAACCTTGCTGGCGCCGGTCTCTGCGAGTACCTGATTCACCTCGCTCGACAGTTCCGATGCTGACGCCGCGATATCGCCGGTCGCGTAGATGCCGGTCAGCGGCAGGGTCTGGCCGTAATTGAACGCGTAAACGCAGTAGCCGTTGTTGACGAGATCCGGCGAGATAGCGCCAAAGGAGTTGTACATACTCGCAAAGGTGCCTTCTACCAGCACGACGGGATACGGATGAGCGGCGCTCGGGGTGCAATGCTGATTAGCTCCGGGCGGGGAGGCCGCGTAATTCCAGAAGAACGTGGAATTCACGAACGCCGATGCCTCGCTCTCGAGCGGTAACGTCGAGGCCTGGGCGGGCATAGACCCGAGGACTAGTGCTATCGCTGTGCCTGCGATGACTGCCGACATGCCGACGAGGCGGCTCAGACGGGAACGCTTCATTTTCCCTCGCAGATTTGTGACGCGTGGGGCTGTGGGCACGAAAGGCCGGTTGCCGCGCCAGTGCGGCAATTTCAGAAAAGCCCGTCGCCGACGGCGTGCCCAATGCACGCCCGCCGGTCACGACCTCGAGGTTACTCGCCAGTATGAGCCGGGGGATATTGGCTGTCAACGCCCTGAATCGGGAAATTCCCGAAGGAATTAACCGGCCGCGAGCGACCCTGCTAGCCGGTCGCGCTGGCGGCGCTGCTAGCCGGTCGCGCTGGCGGCGCTGCGGCCAGCGATGCGGCCAGAGAAGAGGCAGCCGCCGAGGAACGTGCCTTCCAGCGACCGGTATCCGTGCATCCCCCCGCCGCCGAAACCAGCCACCTCGCCTGCCGCATACAAGCCGGGAATGGGCTCACCGTCAGCGCGCAGCACCTGCGCGTCGAGATTGGTCTGCAGGCCGCCGAGGCTCTTGCGGGTCAGGATGCGCAGCCGGACCGCGATCAGCGGGCCCGACGCGGAGTCGAGGAACTTGTGCGGCTTCGCCACCCTGACCATCCGGTCGCCCCGGTACCGGCGCGCGCCGCGCACGGCGGTGAGCTGCATGTCCTTGGTGTAGGGGTTGATGACTTCCCGGTCGCGGGCCGCGATCTGATAGCGCAGGTCGGCAATGTCGATCAAGTCCTCGCCGGTCAGCTTGTTCATCCCGGTCACAAGGTCATCAAGCCTCGCCTCAACCACGAAGTCCTGGCCGTGCCGCATGAACGCCGCGACCGGTCCGGGCGCTCCGGCCTTCACCCGCTGCAGCAACTTGCCAATGCTCTTCCCGGTCAGGTCAGGATTCTGCTCGGAGCCGGACAGCGCGAACTCCCGCTCGATGACCTTCTGAGTAAGGACGAACCACGTGTAGTCGTGGCCGGTGGCCATGATGTGCTCGAGCGTGCCGAGGGTGTCGAATCCAGGGAACAGCGGCACTGGCAGCTGACGGCCGGTGGCGTCGAACCACAGCGACGATGGGCCCGGCAGGATCCGGATTCCGTGCAGCGGCCAGATCGGATCCCAGTTCTGAATGCCCTCGGTGTAGTGCCACATGCGGTCGGGGTTGATGACGGTCGCACCCGCCGTCTGGCTGATGGCCAGCATCCGGCCGTCGACGTGATCAGGCACCCCCGACAGCATCTCGCCGGGTGGCTTGCCCATGCGAGCTGGCCAGTGCCGGCGCACGAGGTCGTGGTTACCGCCGATGCCGCCCGAGGTGACGAGCACCGCCTGGGCGTGCAATTCGAACTCGCCCGTCACCTCGCGCGAGCTCGACTGGCCGCGCGCGGCGCCGGACGGCTCAAGGACGCTGCCGCGCACGCCGTCGACGGTTCCGCCGCTGACGGTCAGCTCGTCCACCCGGTGCCGGAACCGCAACTGCAGCCGCCCTGTACTGGCGGCCGCCCGGACGGCCTTCTCGAACGGCTCGAGTACGGCGGGCCCGGTACCCCACGTGATGTGGAAGCGCGGGACCGAATTGCCGTGCCCGGTGGCACCGTAGCCGCCACGTTCGGCCCAGCCGACGATCGGGAAGAACCGGACGCC
>JASHUG010000135.1 GCA_030040155.1 Streptosporangiaceae bacterium
ACTCACCGGTGGCGGTTTGTCCGACTTGGGCAGCCGCCAACGGTGTTGGCCTGTCGGGGTGATGAGGCGGCGCGGTGGCGAGCGCCCGGGGGTTGATGGGGGGCAGGGTGGCGAGCGGCCGGGGTGATGAGGGGCGGGGTGGCGAGCGGGGGACCGGCCGGTGGCGCGAGCCACCGGGCGGATGCGAGTGGTCCCGCCAGCTGACCCCGGCTGACCCTAGATGTGCACGATCGGGCAGGTGAGCGTGCGGGTGATGCCGGACACGCCCTGAATCTGGGCGACCACGAGCCTGCCGAGATCATCGACATTGTCGGCTTCTGCCCGGACTATGACGTCATACGGTCCGGTGACGTCGTCGGCCTGAGTGACACCCGTGATCTGCCCGATGCTCGAGGCTACGTCGGCCGCCTTCCCGACCTCGGTCTGGACGAGAATGTAAGCCTGGACCATGTCGTCCTCCAACGAGCGCGGTCGCACGGATCACGTTGCCTTTGCAACGCTACCGTAGGGACCTGCCGGCCGACGTGACGCGCTCGACGAAAAACGACTAGCGGGGCACCAGTTGGCATTTCGCGACGCCCGTGCCATGCCGGGACCTCACATCGGGAGGACGCCATTACCGTTGGCGAGCTCGGCGAATTCGGGCTAATAGCCGCTATTCAGGCGCGACTTCCGCCCGACGACGCGCTGGCGATTGGGGTCGGCGACGACGCGGCCGTCCTTCGGATCACGAACGGTCGGGTGGTGGCGACCACGGACCTGCTGGTCGAGGGCAGGCACTTCCGCCGGGACTGGTCGGGGCCAGCCGATGTCGGGGTCAAGGCGGCCGCCCAGAATCTGGCCGACGTAGCCGCGATGGGCGCACATTCCCGCACGCTGCTCGTCGGGATCGGCTGCCCGGCCGACCTGCCAGCACAGTGGGTGCTGGACATGATCGACGGAATGGTGACGGAGTGCGGACGCGCCGGAGCGTCGATAGCGGGCGGAGACGTAACGGCCGCGGACTCGGTCATGCTGGCGATCACGGCACTCGGCGAACTTGATGGATTGCGCCCCGTGACCAGGGCTGGCGCGCGCCCTGGCGACATGGTTGCAGTGAACGGGCGGCTGGGCTGGTCCGCGGCCGGCCTTGCGCTGCTGCGGACCGCACGCGCGGACGGGCCTGATCCGCAGATTGCCGCTCTGGTGACCGCGCACCGTCGCCCGCAACCGCCCTATACCGCCGGCCCGGCCGCGGCCAGGGCCGGTGCAACGGCGATGATCGACGTGAGCGACGGCCTGCTGGCCGACGTCGGGCATATCGCGTCGGCTAGTGGCGTAGCCATCGATCTAGAGACAGCCAGCCTTCAGGTGGACGCGGCACTTGCGGCGGGCGCACGACTCCTCAATGCCGACGCCATGGACTGGGTTCTAACCGGCGGAGAAGATCACGCTTTGGTTGCAACGTTCCCCGCGGAAACGACTCCCCCTGCCGGGTGGCAGGTAATCGGTGCCGTGCGGCCGGGGAGTGGCGTGACCATAGACGGCTCGGTCAGGAGCGGTCCGGCTGGCTGGGATCATTTCCGGTAGCCCCGCCTTTATCCGCTCGGGCCATCAACGACGCGGGGAACTGCACTGGCCGATCTCCGTGGGGCTTGATATAACGCCTTTGATGCCCCGCCATCGCAAGGCGCGAGTACCAAGACACAGGGCGCAACAGCGAGTCAAGGACTCGGCCCGTCGCGTCCGAATGGGTGCTGCCATTTCAGCGGCTAGGGGAGTGCTGGCGACATCCCACCAGGATGAGGACGTCGATCCGCAGCCGAGCACTCGGGTGCTCACCGGAGTGCGCCCGCGTCTAGCGCGCTTCGCCCGCGGACGCTCGGCCGGCGTGGGCCCTGGCGGGCCAGCACGGGTCGGGCCAGCCGGGCCCTCCGGTGTCAGGCCAGCCGACTCGACGCCACCTGATGAGCGGCCCGCGACGGTGCGCGGCATTGCCCGCGGCGCAGCCAGGAGCCTGCTGGTGACTCCATGGTTTGCGGCCGGCGCCGGGTTCGTTCTCGCGGCCGCGTTGTGGATCTACGCGCCTCACACCGAGCTGAGATTCCCGTCCGCCTCTTCGCCGGACGAGGTGCCGTGCACGGTGACCCAATGCACCGAAGGCGGCGGTGGCGGCCAGGCCGCTACGAACAATCCGGGCCAGCGCATCAGCCAGGAGGCGGGTCACGGGCGAAACGCGCGGGACGACGTGGCCGGACAGCACTCCGCAATCTCGGGGCTGACATTCACCTTTAGCGTGCCGTGGCAGCAGAATGGCAGCTTCCAAGCGATCATCAGCGTGCGCGGAAAGAACGTGCCGGCGTCCTGGCGGCTCGAGTTCACGATGCCGGGCACTCACATCCGGTATGTGATCGGGGCCGAATGGCGGCCGATGCGCACTGACGACGGTGGCACGGCCTTCTCGACGCAGCGGCAGTCCGGCGGGGGCGGCCAGGGCAATGGGCAGGATAACGGTGCTTACGGGCAGGGCTTTGGCGTCGGACGCTCAGCGGGACGCGACGTCGTCAGCTTCCTGATAATGGGCAGCGGTTCGGCCGGCACGCCCGCGACCTGCGTGTTCAACGGATCCAGCTGCAGCTTCAGCTAGTCCCGGTTCACCGCTAACAACGCGCGCCTGGCGGTTGGTTCGCCGCGCGCGGCTGGTTAAGACGTTGGAGAAGTTCGGGTCATTTCCCGGCCAGCCCGGCCAGGATCGCCCTGAGCGTCGCGGCAACCGCATTTCTGGTCGCGACCGGCTCGGCCGAACTGGCGATGAGCACGCCGCCGCGCTGGAGCATCCCGAGTAGCAGCGTGGCCAGCGTCTGCGGGTCGTCTGCTCGCAAGGCGCCGGCCTCCGCTGCGGCCTCGAGCGCCGCGACGATCGCGGCGAACGCATACCGCTCGTCAAGCTCGGTGAACCTGGCTGGTCCGAGCACAGAGGGGGCGTCGGTCACGATGATTCGCTCCACATCAGGCTCGAGGACCTTGTCGAGGAACGCCTCAAATCCCAATGCCAGGACATCGATGGGCCCCTCAGCACGCGCGGCTGCTTCGCCCGATGCGGCCATCAGTTCCAGGTGGACCAGCTCGAACACGGCCTCGAACAACGCGGCCTTGGTAGGGAAATGATGGTATAGGGCACCGGTCGTGACGCCGGCCTCCCTGGCCACGTCCTCGACCGAGGTCGCCGCGAAGCCGGCCCGGCCGAATAGCCGTCGGCCCGCCGACACCAGCGCCGCCTTGGTCTGAGCCACATGTTCGGCCCGCAGCGACGATCGCTGGTCTTCGGGTCCCCGGCTGTCCGGCATCTCATCTATGTAACTCACTCGCCTGGCTTGCACGCACTATTCGAGCATGGCATATTGAGGTTATCTTACATAGCGACACTATGCGAGGAGGTACACGATGAACCAGGCAATTGAGGGTGTCCGGGCCGACCGGGATGCACTCATCGGGATCTGCGCGGACCTGAGCCCGGCAGACTGGGCAGCGGCATCGGGCTGCGAGGGGTGGACCGTCCAGGACCTGGTCGCGCACCTGGGCGCGCTGTTCTGGGCTGTCGTCGACGGCAGCAAGCTGCCGGATGTAAGCGGCATGCCGACCGAGGCAGGTCAGGAGATGCTGGTCCGGTCACGGCGCAGTATGAGCGCATCGGCCGTGCTGGAGGACTACGCCGAGGTCAGCGAGGTGGCGCTGGAGCGCCTCGCCGAACTGGCCGAGGTAGACATGGAGCTGCCGCTCGGCGACCTTGGCACCTATCCGGCCTCGGTTCTGCCATCGGCCTACAGCTTCGACCACTTCACCCACATCAGGGCCGACCTGTTCCGGCCGCGCGGTCCGCTGGCCGGACCGCCTCCGCCTGCCGATGAGTTCCGGCTGGGGTCGGTCCTGGACTGGGCGGAGGCCGCGCTGCCACAGCAGAACCCAGCGGCGGCCGATGCTGGCCTGTTCGAGCTGCAGATAACCGGTCCGGCCGCGCGGACGATCAGCTTCGGTGCCGGACAGTCCATGGCGAAGGTCAGCTCGGATGCCTTCTCGTTCATCCGATGGGTAACCCAGCGCGGAACCTGGGAGGACCTTGGCGTGCAGGCAGCCGGAGACGAGCCGGCCCTGTCTGCGGCCAGGCGGCTTAAGGTCTTTTGATCAAGCAAGCGCGGATGGCGGGGCGGGCCGGCGCCCGTATCGTGGAGCCATGATGCCGACCCCGCCCCGCGTCCTGGCCATCGCAGGATCAGACTCCGGCGGTGGCGCCGGCATCCAGGCCGACCTCAAGACGATGCTCGCGCTCGGCGTGCACGGCATGACGGTCATCTGCGCCGTTACGGCGCAGAACTCGGTTGGCGTTCAGGGTTACTGGGAACTGCCACCCGAGGCTGTGGCCGCGCAGCTGGACTCGGTCCTTGGCGACATCGGCGCGCAGGCTATCAAGACCGGCATGCTGGCGTCCGCCGTGCTCGTCAGCACCGTGTGCGAGGCGCTGGCCGAGGTCGCAGCGCCGGTCGTCGTCGACCCGGTCGCGGTCTCCAAGCACGGAGACAGCCTGATCTCCGCTGGGACCCTCGAGGCGATCCGCGAGCGGCTGCTGCCGCTGGCCACTGTCGTCACGCCGAACCTGCTTGAGGCCGGACTGCTCACCGGCATGCAGATAACCGACGAGGCTCAGATGCTGACCGCGGCCAGGATGATCAATGCGATGGGGCCGCAGTGGGTCCTGATCAAGGGAGGACATCTGCCGGGCAATCCGGTGGATTTGCTGTTCGGCGGGGACCAGCTCATCCGCTATCCAGGCCAGCGGATCACGAGCGTCCACACGCACGGCACCGGCTGCACCCTGGCCTCGGCGATCGCGTCAAGGCTGGCGTTCGGCGACGACGTGCCGACGGCGGTGCAAGCAGCTAAGGACTACGTCACCGGTGCCATCGCAGCCGGGTTCAGGCTGGGCGCGGGCATTGGCCCGGTTGATCATGGCTGGCGGCTTCGCGCTGGGACTGGAGCTGACCGCTAGCCGGGCGACGCCTTCCGGGACTTGCAGGGAAGGCGGAGTCAAGGTCAGCGTGTGACCTTGCCTGCCTTAATGCACGACGTGCAGACATACATGCGGCGCGGGGTCTTACCCACCATGGCGCGCACGTGCTGAATGTTCGGGTTGAAGCGGCGCGGGGTGCGGCGGTGCGAGAACGACACGTTGTTGCCGAAGCCCGGCCCCTTGCCGCATATCTCGCAGACGGAAGCCACGGGATCGCTCCATTGGGTGATAGCCAGATAGGTTTCTGACACCGGACGTGGCCGGGCCAGTCGTGGAAGGATACCCGAAGGACGGGGCGACGCGCGAACCGGGCAGGTCGCCGCCAGCTCCGGGCGGGCCTGCCGGACTCCTGGCAGGCCGACCGGACTCCGGGCGGGCCCGCCGGTCGCCGGTTACCGCGGCCGCCAGGCCACTGACGGTCCCCGAGCCTATCCTGGCGAGGTGGCCGTTCTTGCCGATCCGCTTCGCCTGGTCGTCGGCGACAAGGCGGCCAAGCGGCTGGCCGCGTCCCTCGACCTGCATACGGTGGGCGACCTGCTCGGGCACTACCCGCGTCGATACGACAAGCGGGGCGAGCTAACGGACCTGGTCGGGCTCCGCGATGGCGAGTACGTGACGGTCCAGGCCGAGGTCGCCTCGGCGCACACGAGGAAGATGCAAAACCGGCCGGGCTCGATCTTCGAGGCGGTTGTGACCGACGGGCGAGGCCGCCTGACGCTCACGTTCTTCGGCCACGGGCGGCAGGATTTCCGCGCGCGAGAACTCGCACCAGGCACGAGGGCGCTTTTCTCCGGCCAGGTGTCGACCTTCCGCGGCAAGCGGCAGCTCACCCATCCTGACTATGAACTGCTGGGAACGGGGCCTTCCGCGGCCAGAGCCGCTGAATATGCTGCGGAGCTCATTCCGGTCTATCCCGCGACCAGCCAGATGCCGTCCTGGAAGATCGCTGACTCCGTCGAACTCGCACTGCACGCCCTCGACGTGCCAGAAGATCCGTTGCCCCGCGAGCTCAGGAAGCGGTATGGCCTGGTCGGGTACGCCGACGCGCTGCGCGGCATCCACCGCCCGGTCGACCTCGCCGACTCCGGCCGCGCGGTGAAGCGGCTCAAGTGGGACGAAGCCTTCGCGCTGCAGGTCCTGCTGGCGCTGCGGCGGCGGGCCGCGGCGGACTACACCGCCGTGCCGCGCCCGCCGGTCGAGGGCGGCCTGCTCGACGAGTTCGATGCCGCGCTGCCGTTCGAGCTGACCATCGGCCAGGTCAAGGCGAGCGCGGAGATCGCGGACGGCCTCGCCGCCGACCATCCCATGAACCGGCTGCTGCAAGGAGAAGTCGGCTCGGGCAAGACGGTCGTCGCGGTCCGGGCGATGCTGCAGGTCGTGGATGCGGCCGGGCAGGCCGTGCTGCTCGCGCCGACCGAGGTGCTCGCCCAGCAGCACTACCGCTCGATCAGCAGCCTGCTTGGCCCGCTCGCCATGGCTGGTCAGCTCGGCGGTGCCGAGCATGCCACCCGGCTGACGTTGCTGACCGGCTCGCTCGGCGCCGCCCCTCGCCGCAAGGCGCTGCTCGAGGCCGCCTCCGGCAGTGCCGGGATCGTGGTGGGCACGCATGCCCTGCTTGAGGACCGAGTTCAGTTTGCCGACCTGGGCCTAGTTGTCGTCGACGAGCAGCACCGGTTCGGCGTCGAGCAGCGCGACGCCCTGCGGGACAAGGCGGGGGAAGGTCGCCCGCACGTCCTGGTCATGACGGCCACGCCAATCCCCAGGACCGTGGCGATGACGGTGTTCGGCGACCTTGACATGTCCACGCTCACGGAACTGCCGGCCGGGCGTCCGCCGATCGCGACGCATGTCGTACCGGTCGCGGAGCGTCCCCACTACCTGTCGAGGACCTGGGAGCGGATCACGGAAGAGGTGGCAGCCGGACGGCAGGCCTACGTGGTCTGCCCGCGCATCGGAGATGACGCCGAGGCTCGTGGCCCGGCCAGCGACGACGCCGTCGGATACCCCTCATCCGAGGAGGAAGACGGCGTGCCGGCCCGCCCGCCGCTGGCCGTGCTCGACCTCGCGGCTCGGCTCGCCGAAAACGAGCTGGCAGGCTTGCGGCTCGGCATCCTGCACGGCAGGCTGCCGCCGGAGGAGAAGGACGCGGTCATGCTGGCCTTCACCGACGGCGACATCGACGTCCTGATCACGACGACGGTCGTGGAGGTCGGCGTGGACGTCCCGAACGCCACGGTAATGGTGATCATGGACGCCGAGCGGTTCGGCGTTTCGCAGCTGCACCAGTTGCGAGGCCGGGTCGGGCGCGGCGGCCACGGCGGGCTGTGCCTGCTGGTCACCGAGGCGCCGGAGGTTAGCCAGGCCAGGGAACGGCTGAACGCAGTCGCGAGTACGAACGACGGGTTCGTGTTGTCCAGGATCGACCTGACCCAGCGGCGGGAGGGCGACGTGCTCGGTACGGCCCAGGCTGGCCGCAAGTCGAGCCTGAAACTGCTGCGGCTGCTGGACGATGAAGACCTGATCGGCCAGGCGAGGGAGGAGGCCGTCGCGCTGGTGGCAGCCGATCCGGCCCTGGCATCCGAGCCGGGAGTGGCCGCGGCCGTGCAGTCCCTGGCCGACCACGAGCGCGCCTCGTTCCTCGAAAAGGGCTGAAGGGGCACCGGGCCGGTGGCGGGCGGGTGGCGGGGTACGGGGCCGGTGGCGGGCGGGCGGCGAGCGCCGTGACGAGGATCATTGGCGGTGCCGCGGGCGGCAGGCGGCTGGCCACCGCCGCGGGCCGGACGACCAGGCCAACCAGCGACCGAGCCAGAGAGGGCCTATTCGCCACGGTGCTGGCCATGCGCGGCGGCCTGGACGGCGCCGCCGGGCTTGATCTGTACGCCGGGTCGGGGGCGGTCGGACTTGAGGCGCTATCGCGGGGCGCGACCGACGTCATCCTGGTTGAATCCGACCTCAAGGCTGCGGCAGTGATCAGGGCGAACATCGCGAGCATTGGGCTGGCGGGCGCGCGCCTGCTGACCGGCAAGGTCGAGCGGGTTCTGGCGCAAGGCCCGGATGACGGCACCAGGCCGCGGGACTTTGCGTTCGCGGACCCGCCCTACAGGCTTCCCGACGGAGAGCTTGACCAGGTCTTGAAGGCACTGACCGGCCGCGGGTGGCTGGCGCCGGGGGCGGTTGTCGCGGTGGAGCGCGCGACTCGGTCCGGGCCGCCGACGTGGCCGGACGGCCTGGAACCTGACCGGTCGCGTAGATATGGCGAGGCGACGCTCTGGTACGGTCTCGCCGCGGGCGCGTTACCGGTAGCGACGACCCCCTGATGTGATGTGCACCGCGACGGGAGCGTGATTGGCGTGCGGCGTGTTGTCTGCCCAGGCTCATTCGACCCGGTGACGAACGGGCATATCGATGTCATCTCCAGGGCAGCGCAGCTGTACGACGAGGTCGTCGTGGCCGTGTTCCGGAATCCCAGCAAGACGGCCCTGTTCAGCACGGAGGAGCGGCTCGAGCTATTGCGCGAGACAACCAGGAACCTGGAGAACGTTCGCGTCGAGCACGTCGAGGGCCTGCTGGTCGATTTCTGCAAAGCCAATGACATCTCGGCAGTCGTGAAGGGCCTGCGGGCCGTCTCCGACTTCGACTACGAGATGCAGATGGCGCAGATGAACTACAGCCAAGCGGGCGTGGAGACGCTGTTCATGACCACCAACCCGCTGTGGGCGTTCCTGTCCTCCAGTCTCGTCAAGGACTTCGCGAAGTTCGGCGGCGACGTCAGCGGGCTGGTGCCGCCGATCGTCCTCGAACGGCTGAATAAGCGACTTCGCGAGCAGTGAGGCCAGGGCCGACCACCGGGACGATACCCAGGCGCCGGATCCGCGGATGAGCGAGCCATGGCTGGCCGGGTTTTGGGCTGCCGCCGGCCAGCCGGTAAGCTAGATCGCTGACCACCCTGCCACTGATGCTGCCTGCCATGCCACAATCACGAACAAAGCACCCAAAGCGGCTGGATCCCAGAAACCCGCTGGTCTTCGACATCAGGGATCTTGGGCCAGGAACAGCGCGTACGCTGAAGCGTACCTGTGTGGCGCCTGAACATCTGGGCGTCGGGATGGCCAGGGTTCCGGCCGGTGCCGACCTGGAGCTGGACGTGCAGCTCGAGGGAGTCGCCGAGGGCGTGCTGGTGACCGCCAGCGTCGTTGCGCCGCTGGCCGGCGACTGCGCGCGGTGCCTGGAGCCGTTCACCTCGGTCATGCAGGTGCGGTTCCAGGAGTTGTTTGCCCCGGAATCGGCCGAGCCAGCCGACGCCGACGAGCAGGACGCCGTAGAGAGCTACCCGCTGGACGGCAGCGGGCAGCTTGACCTGGAGCCCGCCCTGCGCGACGCGCTGGTGCTGGAGCTGCCGCTCTCGCCGCTGTGCGAGGACGACTGCAAGGGCCTGTGCCCGGAATGCGGGGTCCGGCTGGCAGATGCCGAGCCTGGCCACGAGCACGAACAGCGCGGCGCGATGTGGGCGGCGCTGAAGAATTACCGGGCGGCTGGGCCGGAAGGCAGCAGCGCCGGGGAGGAAGCAGTACCGGACGGGAAAGCCGGACCGGAGAGGACGACGGACCGGACGGACACCGCGCCGGGACAGGCCGGTACCTGAGTCGGCCGACTCAAGTACCAGCTGCCGTATGGCAAGGACAAGGAGCGCTGAGGTGGCAGTACCCAAGCGAAAGATGTCGCGTAGCAACACGCGGTCGCGCCGCGCACAGTGGAAGACGGCGGCACCGCAGCTTGTGACGTGCCCGAACTGTCGTGATCCCAAGCTCCCGCACACGGCCTGCCCGACCTGCGGCACCTACAACAGGCGCCAGGTCACTACTCCTTCTTGACATGCCCTTAGGGGGGTCCAAGCCGCGGTGCCGCCGCCGCGGGAAGGAGCTGCCTAGTGACTGACTCAACTGCTGAGAGGCAGGGAGCGAACCGGGCCGACGGCCTGCTCACAGCGCTGCAGGTGCCGGTCGGTTCTGAGCTGCTTGGGCGTGCGCTGATGCACCGCTCGTTCGCCTACGAGAACGGCGGGCTGCCGACAAACGAACGCCTGGAATTCCTCGGTGATTCGGTCCTCGGCCTGATCGTGACCGACACCCTGTTCCGGCAGTATCCCGACTTGCCCGAAGGCCAGCTTGCCAAGCTGCGCGCCGCCGTCGTGAACATGCGCGCGCTGGCGGGGGTCGCGCGCGGCCTGGAACTCGGGTCTTATGTGCGGCTTGGCAAGGGCGAAGAGGGCACCGGCGGCCGCGACAAGTCCTCGATCCTGGCCGACACGCTGGAGGCGGTGATCGGTGCGGTCTATCTCGACCAGGGTCTGACCGCCGCGGATGCCCTGGTGCACCGGCTCTTCGACCCGGTGATCGCGCGCTCCGCCCGGCTCGGCGCGGGGCTGGACTGGAAGACTTCCCTGCAGGAGCTGACGGCGTCGGAGATTCTCGGGGCTCCCGAGTACCACGTCGAGGAAAGCGGGCCGGATCACCAGAAGTCGTTCCGTGCGTTCGTGCGAATCGGCTCGAAGACCTACGGTGAGGGCGAGGGCAGGTCCAAAAAGGAAGCCGAGCAGCAGGCGGCCGAAGCGGCCTGGAACGCGATCAGTGAGGGGCTTACGGTACGCGACGCCTCTCAGCCTGAGGACTAGAACCGGAACCCCGCGTGCCAGAACTGCCCGAGGTCGAGACTGTCCGCAGCGGGCTGGAGAAGCACGTGGTCGGCCGGCGAATCGCGTCCGTCGACGTGCTGCACCCGCGGGCGGTGCGCCGGCACCTGGCCGGCCCGGCCGACTTCGCGGCGCGGATGCGCGGCCGCCGCGTGGACGCGGCCCGCCGTCGAGGAAAGTACCTGTGGCTGCCGATCGGCGAAGACGCGCTGCTGGCACACCTTGGCATGAGCGGCCAGTTGCTCGTGAGACCGGCGGACGAGCCGCTCTCGCCGCACGTTCGGGTCCGGCTCACCTTCGACGATGGCGGCCCGGACCTGCGGTTCACCGATCAGCGCACGTTCGGCCATCTGCTGGTGGACGCAGACGGGGCGCAGTTGCCGCCGATCATCGCCCACATCGCTCCCGACCCGCTGGAGACGGCCTTTGACTGCGCCTGGTTCGCGACCCGGTTGCAGTCGCGGCGCACCGGCATCAAGCGCGCGCTGCTTGACCAGTCCCTGATCAGCGGGGTAGGGAACATCTACGCGGACGAGGCCCTCTGGCGGACGAGACTGCACTTCGCGAGGGCCACCGACCGGCTCCGCCGAAGTGAGGTGTCCCGGCTGGTCACCGCTGTCCGGGAAGTGTTCGGGGAGGCACTCGTCGCGGGGGGAACGTCGTTCGACAGCCTGTACGTGAACGTCAACGGCGAAAGCGGATACTTCGACCGCTCCCTGAACGTGTACGGGCGGGCCGGCGAGCCATGCCCGAGATGCGGCACTCCGATCCGGCGTGACCCCTTCATGAATCGCTCGTCCTACACCTGTCCTGGCTGCCAGCCGCGGCCCAGGAACGGCCGATGGTGACCGGGCCAGCCGCGGCCGACTCAGGCTCGGGCGAGGCTCGGCTGACCGCCTGGGTCGAGGGAAGGGTGCAGGGCGTCGGCTTCCGCTGGTGGGTCCGCAGTCAAGCCCTGGCGCTCGGGCTGGTCGGCCAGGCCGAGAACCTTGCCGACGGGCGCGTCAAGGTGATCGTCGAGGGGCCGATCGGGCTCTGCGCGGAACTGCTCGGGCTGCTGCAGGCCGGCGGCACGCCCGGCCGCGTCCGGCGGGTCGCCTCGAGGTGGGCACCGGCCTCCGGCGGATTCGCTGGTTTCACCGAGCTCTGAACTCCGGTCGGTTCTGGGTCGCTCATGTGCGGGCGCCTTTGCCCTGCCGAGCGCCACACCGAGGGTAATCAAGTGGCAACGCTGGGAAGAATTATGGTTGCCCGGCCGACCCGGCCGGGTCGGCGACCCGGTGCCGGAGCCGGACCCCGAAGTCCGCTTTTTCGGAGGTAAGGTCCTGTTATCCCGCTGCTGGTCCAGGCTCGTAATCAGGCCTGTGACCTGCACGATCGTCAAACTTGACCGAATACCCTTGACGGTGGGACCATAGAGGTGTTACCAGTGCGCAGGCCTATCCGGCACCTGCGCGCACGCCCACTCTGGTCACTCAGTGTGGAGGACCCTACACAATGGCAAAGGCTCTACTCGGCCACGTCGGCGGGCCGGATCCCCGCATGGTCTCAGAGATGCGCCGCCTGCAGCAACGAGTACGCGACCTGGAGGCAGAGCTTGCCCGGCTCCAGGATGAGAACGATGTGCTTGTCGCATCAGTCGGTCATGACCTGCTGATCCCAGTCCGTGAGCCAGCGCTTACTTAACGAGCGCACGCGGCCAAATCAACCCACGAGGGGCGCTACTGGCGTCCCTCTTCGGTGTTCAGGGTGCCGTTTAGCCGTCATTTCAGGTGGTACCTGTAAGCGTGCGAAAATAGGGGTGCGTATGGGCCCGACTCCGCACGCAGATCCGGTACGCGCGTGGGTGCGCTTGATTATCTGGCCGTCGCGGTAGGGTGCGGAGGACGGGCAGCCTCGTGCCATGGCCGCGGCCTGGGGAGGAATTCGGCGGGTGTACCTGAAGACCTTGACCCTGCGCGGGTTCAAGTCGTTCGCCTCCGCGACCACGCTCAAGTTCGAGCCGGGTATCACCTGCATCGTCGGGCCGAACGGCTCGGGCAAGTCGAATGTCGTGGACGCCTTCTCCTGGGTGATGGGCGAGCAAGGCGTCAAGCCGCTGCGTGGCGGCAAAATGGAAGACGTCGTTTTCGCCGGGACGGCGGGGCGCCCGGCACTTGGCCGGGCCGAGGTCACGCTCACCATCGACAACAGCGACGGCGCACTGCCGATCGACTACTCCGAGGTCACGATCTCGCGGCTGCTGTTCAGGTCGGGCCAGAGCGAGTACGCCATCAACGGCGATCAGTGTCGGCTGCTGGACATCTCCGAGCTGCTCTCCGACACCGGTCTCGGCCGCGAGATGCACGTCATTGTGGGGCAGGGCCAGATCGACGAGGTGCTGAACGCCGGGCCCGACGTTCGGCGCGCGCTGATCGAGGAAGCGGCGGGCGTGCTCAAGCACCGTCGCCGCAAAGAGAAGGCGGTTCGCAAGCTTGACGCGATGCAGGCCAACCTCACCCGGCTGGTCGACCTCACCGGCGAGCTCGGCCGCCGGCTGAAGCCGCTCGGCCGGCAGGCCGAGATCGCCAGGAAGGCGGCCGTCATCCAGGCCGACCTGCGCGACGCAAAGCTGCGGCTCCTCGCGGACGACTACGCCACGCTGGCAGCCGAGCTGGTCAAGGACGAGTCGGACGAGGCGGCGAACGTAGCGGCCAGGGCCGCGCTGGAGGCCGCTCTCACCGAGGCGCGCGAGCTCGAGGCCGAGCTTGAGGAGGCCGAGCAGCAGCACGCGCCGCGACTGGCGGCCGCTCAGGAGGCCTTCTTTGCTCTGGCCGGGCTGGCCGAGCGACTCAGGGGCGTCCAGAGCCTGGCCGCCGAGCGGCACCGGCACTTGTCGGCGCCCGAGCCACAGCGCTCGGGACGGGATCCCGATGAGCTGGAGGCCGAGGCCGCGGAGCTGCGATCGCAGGAGCGCGAGCTCTCTGACCGCCTGTCGGCCGCGCGCCGGCAGCTCTCCGACGCGGTCGCCAGCCGAACCAGAGCCGAGGCGTCGCTGGCTGAGAACGAGCGGCGGCTGGCGGCGGATGCCAAAGCCGCGACGCAGCGAGCCGAGCAGCTCGCCCGGTTGCGCGGCCAGGTGGAGTCCGCGACCAGCCGGGTGAACGCGGCGCAGGAGGAGGCGGGCCGGCTAGCCGAGGCGCACGCGCAGGCCCGGGCGAGAGCCGAGCAGGCCCAGGTGGAGTACGCGGCGTTGCAGGATCTGGTGTCGGGCCGTGAGCAAGGGCGGGCCGACTTGGCCGAGGCGCACGAACGGGCCAGCGAGGCACTCTCAGCCGCGACCGCGAACGTAGCGCAGCTGCGCCGGACCGAGCACGCGGCCAGCGAGGAGCTGGCCGGGCTGCGGGCTAGGGCGCAGGCGCTCGCCGAGGCGGTCAGCCAGGGCGCCGACGCCTCCGACGTCCTGCTGGCCGAGCCCGGCGCGTTCACCGGCGTGCTCGGCCCGCTGGCAGAGCTGCTGACCGTGCAGCCTGCTGCCCAGGACGCGATCGCGGCCGCTCTCGGGGCGGCGTCGGGCGCCGTCGCCGTCGCAGACCTGGACGCAGCGGTCGCCATCCTCGCCGCCCTGAAAGACCAAGACCGTGGCCGTGCGGGACTGGTCATCGCGGATTCGGTCTCGTCGCAACGGACCAGGCCGCCTCCGCGGGTGACCTTGAGCGGGTCCCGGCCCGTTCCCAACGCCCTTGATTTTGTAACGGGGCCGCCCGAGCTGGCTGCGGCCCTCGATGCCCTGCTCGGCGATGTGCTGGTCTGCGAGGACCTGGCTACGGGCCTTGCGCTGCTCCGTGAGCACTCCGAACTGCGCGTGGTCACGAAGGACGGGGACCTGCTCGGTGCACACTGGGCGCAGGGCGGATCGGCGGCTGAGCAGAGCCTCATCAGCCTGCAGGCGGCCGCCAGCGCAGCGCAGGCCCAGCTCGGTGACGCCGAGAGCCGGTGCCAGCGCGCCGAGCGCAAGCTCGTGGGCGCGATCGAGGACGAGGAGCAGGCGCGGCAGGCGTTGGGCGACGCGTTCACCGCGTTGCACGAGGCCGACTCCGCCGCCGCGGAAACGTCAGGGAAGCTCGGCTCGCTCGCCGGGCGGGCCAGGGCGGCCAGGGACGAGGCCGGACGGCTGTCGGCCGCCATTGCCGCGGCCGAGCGGTCCCGGCAGCAGAGCCTGAGTCAGGTGGCTGAGGCGAAGGCACGGCTGGCGGAGCAGGAAGCGGCGCAGCCCGCAGCGCAATCGGCGCCGGAGGACGAGGCTGGGCCCGCGGGGCGGCAGGAGCTGGCCG
>JASHUG010000136.1 GCA_030040155.1 Streptosporangiaceae bacterium
CCGCTGCGCCGGGGTCAGCGAGTCCAGCACGACCAGGAACGCCATGCTGACCGACTCATCCAAGGTCACCCGGTCGGCCGGGTCCACGGTGGTGCCGCCCGACCGGCCGGTGATCCACTCGGCCGGGTCGGGTACCGGCTCGGGGATCCACTCGCCCACGTAGCGTTCCCGCCGGGCCCGCGCCGACCCCAGCACGTCCAGGCAGATGCGGGTGGCCACCGTGGTCAGCCAGGCCCCCGGCGACTGGATCGCGTGCTGCTGCCCGGCCGGCAGGGCATACCAGCGGGCGTAGGTTTCCTGCACGGCGTCCTCGGCCTCGGCCAGGGAGCCCAGCAGCCGGTAGGCCAGGTAGATCAGCTGACGCCGCTCACTCATGATCACATCCAGGCCCGGATCGGGCCGGCCGTCTCGTGGCCCGGACTGACTGCTCATGGTCTCGACCGTCCCCTCGGTCGCATCTGCTCTCACCACTTCGACGAATCAGCGCCGCCGAGTGTGAGTACCTGCTGCGCCGCACAAACCCCGCACCGGCGCGATGAGTAGGTCGGTGACGGGCTAGCTCCGCGGCCCGCGCGCAAGGAGAACGATCCTGCGCAACCATGTCACCCGGCCGTCCCCCAAGGCCCTCGCGTAGGCAGCGCGCGACGCCCTCGCCGGTGGCGGCTGGGCTCGCCAAGGCGAGGACGGCGGCGGCGCGAGCGGCGTGACGTCCCGGCCAAGCTGGCGCTGGTCGCATTCATCGGGGTCATGGCTCCGGTGATAATGCGGCTTGTGCCGTTCGTGACACGAGGACGTGCAATCGGGCTCGCACGGCGTTGGGCATGTATAGCCGTACGCAGGGGTCACGCCTCTATGGTGCGGTCGGGGCGACGCGGGCGCAATTTCGATCCGCGTATTGCGGCTCCGCCAATGTCAGTGCCCGGTGGTAGTCAATGAGTCGTGCTGACCCCAATACTCGCGACCGACGACCCGTACGAGGCCGCCGGCGTCTTCGTGGACGCAGGCTGGTCACTTGTCTTCCAGACGCCGCCGGACTCGGATGATCCGCTCACCGTGGTCGGACTGGCCGACACCCGGCTGATGTTGGGAACCTCGCTACCGCAATTCCTGCCCGCTGAGAGCCGACCGCACAAGGGCGCCGGAGTCGAGTTCCACCTCACAGTTCCCGAGAATGACATCGGCACCATCTTCGACGCCCACCGGAAGCGGGCGGACTCGGTCACGGACCTGGTCACGCAGCCGTGGGGTGAGCTTGCATTTCACGCAGTCGTGCTCGGGTACAAGTTCCTGATCGCGGCCGAGGCTTCCGGCCCGTCGCCAGCAGCCCCGTCGCCGGCGGCGCCGTCGCCGGCGCCGCCGCCACCCCGCCGTCGGAGTTTCCGCCCCGCCGGCAAAATGCGACTCAGACGGCTTTCTCGGACCGAGTGAGCATCCCGCTGCGGATCTGCGCTGTCGCAGTGGCGACCGCCACGAGGGCCCCGTCCTCGTCTACGAGCTCTCCGGCGAGAAACCCGATATCCCGACCGCGTCGCACAACGCGTCCCCGTCCGAGCAGGCGACCCGGCCGGGCCGGCCGGAGGAACTGAACATGCAGGTCCGTGGTCGGCGCGAAGTCACCCGGGCTCAGGCTGGCTACCAGCGCGGGCCCAAGCGTGTCGTCGAGCATCGCGGCCAGGAAGCCGCCCTGAATGAAGCCGGCCGGATTTACGAACGCCTCGCTGGCGGTGAAGGCGACCTCGATCGTCGCGTCCTCTTCGCTGATGGAGATCAGTTCCCAGCCCAGCGTGACCGCGGCAGGCGGCATCGGTGCCCGGCCCTCTATCGCGTCCCAGAACGGACCTTCGCGCTGCATGGCCAACATCCTGGCAGGCACTGCCGACAGCCGGTGATGCACAAGCAAGCACCGGAGGGACGAGTTGGCTACGGGCGTGTCCCGCACGCTACGCTCAGTTCCGGACGTTCTCCTTCCGGATTGGCGGGATGCGGGTGCACTCAGACGCGAGCCCGACGTCACGGGCGCTGCTCGCCCTCGAGCTGATCCAGGGCAGCCCAGGCATCACCGCGGACCGCCTCGCCGACAAACTCGGTGTCTCTGAGCGGGCCGCCCGGCGGTACATCGGCATCCTCCGCGAGGCCGAGATCCCGATTGAGTCGGCGCGCGGACCCTATGGGGGCTACCGCGTCGGGCGCGGCCTGCGGCTTCCGCCGCTGATGTTCAGCGCCGCCGAGGCTCTCGGCCTGGTGATGGCCGTTCTCGACGGGCACCACAACGCGAGCGATCCCGCGGACCTGGTCGGCAGCGCGCTCGGCAAGATCGTGCGGGCGCTGCCCGAGGCCGTTGCCGCCCAGGCCGAGGCCGTCCGGCGTACCACCGCGCCGGCTCCGGACCGTGCCGCTGCCCGGCCCGATCCGGGGATCACGTCGACGCTCGTCCGAGCGTGCTCCGACCGCCGGCGGGTGCGGCTCGATTACCGCTCCGAGGCCGGAACGCAGTGGGTCACTGACGTCGACCCGTGGTCAATCGTCGTCCGCCACGGCCGGTGGTACCTGTTGTGCTGGGCGCACAAGGCGAACGCCCAGCGTGTGTACCGGATCGACCGCGTGGGCGACGTGCAGATACTCGACAGCCCGGCCAGCCCGCCCGCGGATCTCGACCCCGTCGCCATGCTCGAAGAACACATGGCCGTCGGATGGCACTACGAAGTCGAACTCGTCATCGAGGCGCCGTTCGACCCGGTGGCCCGCTGCGTCCCGCGCGAGCTCGGCCGACTCACGCCGCTCGACTCCCGGAGCAGTCGTCTCGTCGGCAGCACCAGCAACCCGGCCTGGTACGCGGAACGGCTCGCGGCGATCCCAGCCTCCTACCGGATCGTGAAGTGCCCGGAGCTGCAGGCCGCCGCGCGCGCTCTCGGGCAGCGCCTGATAGCGGCCGGAAGGCCCGGTTCGGCCGACGGTGGTGACGAGCCGTAGCCGAATCCCGCCACTGCGCATTCTGTGGGAACGAGGCGTGTCCCTGCCTCCGCCGGCCTAGCAGGCTAAGCCCCCCGGCCTGCTCTCACAGGCTCCACAGGGCCTGTGTTGGTGACAGGCGGGCCGCCCGCAGGGCGGGCCACAATCCGGCGATCGCGCCAATGAGCACGGCCGCGCCCAGGCCGCCGGCCCAGGCTTGCGCCGGGATGACGGTGGCCCAGCCTTTGGCGTGGGCGTAGACCGCGGTGGCTACGGCCCCGGCCAGGACCCCGGCCACGCCCCCCAGTAGCGCGAGCAGGATGGCTTCGGACAGGAACTGGGTGCGGATCTGGCCTCGGGTGGCGCCCAGGGCTCGGCGCAGCCCGATCTCGGACCGGCGTTCCAGGACCGAGATCACCATGATGTTGGCCACCCCGACGGCGCCGACCAGGAGCGCGACCGCGCCCAGGCCGAGGAACAGATCGTTGAACGCGCTCGCCGCGTCAAGCTGCGCGGTCAGCGCCGCCGATGGCTGGGACACCTGCACCTGGTTGGGGTATTCGGGGTTGGCCTGCGCGGCGAGCAGGTTGTCAACAGCTGCGACCCGGCTGGTCTGCGCTCGGACGTAGATGGTGGACGGGTTGCCGTCCAGGCCCAGGTACCGCTCGGCGGCCGGGTAGCCGATCAGGACCGAGTCGTCGATCTCGGGGGCCAGGGTGTCGGAGCGAAGGATCCCCGCCACGTAGAACCAGATCCCGCCGGCGCCGGCCTGGATGACCCAAATCCGCTCACCCGGCCAGATGCGGTCGATGCCGAGATAGGCCGCCGCGGCGGCGCCGAGCACACAGACCGGCTGGCGGGCAGTGGACGGGTTCAGGAACGAGCCCTCAGCTAGGGTCGTGCCCGACGCTGAGGGCAGGCCGAGGCTGGCGGCATCGACGGATATGGCGTTGGTATCGATCGGTGGGATAAGCGGAGTGCGGTAGGCAGCCACACCATTGCCGGTGACGCCGCTGACGGTCGCGGTCGACTGGACGTTGGTCACCCCCGGCAGGCGAGCGATCATCGCGGGGGCGGTGGCGGGCAGTTCGGCGGTACTTCCGGTCAGACTCTGCCCGTTGGTGACCGTAAGGAGGTTGGTGCCCAGCGCCTGGATCTCGGCCAGCAGCCCAGCCGAGGAGGACGCCGACAGTCCAAGCACGGCGACGA
The DNA here is from genome assembly GCA_030040155.1 of Streptosporangiaceae bacterium. Taxonomy (GTDB): domain Bacteria; phylum Actinomycetota; class Actinomycetes; order Streptosporangiales; family Streptosporangiaceae; genus JAJYUU01. Next base: position 4,159 of record JASHUG010000136.1, read on the forward strand.
TCGCGGCCACGCCGATCGCGATGCCCAGCGCCGACAAGGCGCCGCGCAGCTTGCGAGTGCGCAGCCCGACGGCGGCCAGCCGGGCCAGATCGGCCACATGCAACCGGACCGGCGATGGCGGCCGGGCAACGGCCTGGGTGATCGTGGTGGTCATGGCTGAGACTCCTGCACAGTGCGGGGAGGCTGGCCGGGCCGACCCGCCAGCCGCTCGGCGTCCTCATCCGGCCGGAGCGCGGTCGGCCGGGCCGCCGTGTCGGAGATGATCTGGCCGTCGAGCATCGTGATCTGGCGGGGCATCCGGGCGGCGATAGCCTCGTCGTGGGTCACCACGATGATCGTGGCCCCGCCTGCGTGCAGTTCGGCCAGCAGCTCCAGGATGGACTGGCCGGTGGCCTGATCGAGGTTGCCGGTGGGCTCGTCGGCCAGCACGATAGCCGGATGGCCGGCCAGCGCCCGGGCGATCGCCACCCGCTGGCGTTCCCCGCCCGACAGCTGGGTGGGGCGGGCGGCCAGCTTGCGGCCCAGTCCGACACGGCCCAGCGCCGCGGCGGCTAGCTGGCGGCGCTCGGCCAGCCCAGCGCCGGCGTAAAGCAGCCCGTCGGCGACGTTACCCAAGGTGGTCTGGTGCTCGGCCAGGAAGAACTGCTGGAACACGAACCCGATCGACCCGGCCCGCAGACCCGACAGCTCCCGGTCCGACAGCGCGGCAATGTCCAGCCCGGTCACGCGCACGGTGCCGGTGGCGGGTTTGTCCAGGGTGCCCATCAGGTGCAGCAGGGTGGACTTACCCGAGCCCGATGGCCCGACCACCGCAACTAGTTCTCCGGCCGTCACGGCGAAGCTGACTCCGCGTAGTGCCTGCACCGGGGGCGAGCCGGGGTAGGTCTTCGTCACCTGGACCAGTTCGAGCACTTGGCCAGCGGCGCGGTCGATCCGGGCAGGAGTACTCATGTCGCGGGTACCACGACTTTCTGCCCCTGAGCGAGGTCTCCTGTGACCTGGACCAGACCCGCAGCGTCGTCGAACAGCCCCGGCGTCACCGGCACCAGGTAGTGTCGCCCGCCCGAGCCGATGACCTCGACCGCATAGCTTCCGCTGGACTGGGCCAGCAGTGCGTCCACCGGCACTACCAGCGCATCGGGCGCGCTGCCCGTGGTGATCGTCACGTCCACCGGCGCCTGGTTCAGGCTTCCGGCTGCGGCCGGCTCATCGAGAGAGACCTCGACCGTGACCGTCGCTGAGTCTCCCGAGCCGCCTGCGCCGGAACCGCCCGAGCCGGAACCGCCCGACGACTGCGTGGCCACGGTGCTGACCGCCGATACCACGCCGGGCGTGACCGAACCGTCGGGCAGGGTGATGCTCACGGGCTCGCCGGCATGCACCTCGCCCTGCATGCTGGCGTCGAGGTCGATGGTCACCTGCGGAGTGGTCGACGACGCGGTCAGCACCACTTGCCCGGCGCTCGCCGGGCCGCCCAGCACCACGCCACTGCCGTACCCAGTCACCTCGACTGCCGAGGGGAAGAACACCGCCGCGCCCAGAGCTAGCGACCCGGTCTGCGCCACCCCGAGCCTGGCCTGCAGCTGCTGCACACCGTAGGCCGTGTCGGCGCCGTAGTAATCCCAGTCCGACCGGGCGCCCAGGTCCGCGGCGGTGAGGCAACCGAGCGTGACCAGATCGGTGTTCAGCTCAGTCACGTCGGCGCCGGTGTCGCCCTCGGCCAGGTCCCGGTAGGCGGGAGTGGTCCCGTACAGCAGCACCACCGGCGCGCCGGAGACCGCGTACAGCACCTGGCCCTGCCGCGCGACGGCACCAACTGCGGGCAGCGACGTGTACGTGCCGCCGCCCGAACCGGTGCCGGCGGCGCCCGAGCCGGTCCCGGCGCCCGCACTGCCCGAGCCGGCCGACGGGGCCTGGTTGACGACGCTGTAGGAACCGGAACGGCCCAGCGTGGCGTCTTCCTGGGTCTGCGAGGTGAGCGACTGCCGCGTCACCGTCCAGGTCGACGTGGCATAGGACACGCTGTCCGCGATCGACGAGGCACGGGCCCGGAACGGGTCGGTCACCGCCAGCGCAACGGCCGCTGCCGCTACCGCTGCCACCGTGCCGCCCGCGACCCA
>JASHUG010000137.1 GCA_030040155.1 Streptosporangiaceae bacterium
GACGCTGGATTCGCTGGAGGGAACCCCCGGCGGCGTTTGCTGGTTGGCTCAAAAGGACGCCTCGGCGTCGCGTTCGCGGTGCGTGGCCGTCCTCCTTCTAAGGCAACAGGCGAGAGGATCGTAGCGAGCAGGATCACCGCATGTCGCCAGATATTTCGGCCGCCGCCTTGACCGTGCGTGCGGTGCAAGACGACGTCCGCGGCAGGACCGGGCGTTGGGCCGCGGCCGAGGTCTGCATATCCATTCGGCTACGCGCGCCACCTCAACGCGATCGTTTCTTGATGCATGCGTGCAGATAATTCACTCAACAGTGAATAGTGGTTCGTCGAGTTTCTTAACGTCCACGTCGATTCCCAGGCCCGGACCGGTAGGCGCAGAGCCACGACCGTCGTGGGACCGCGGCACGTATCCAGCAACGTGACCGTCGGTCCAGTCATTGAAGAACGAGGTCATCAGAAGACTTTCGGGGCGCGTACTGGCAGCGAGATGGCTGACAGCCGCAGTGATAACATCCCCGCCCCACATATCCTCTATGGACACCATCAGGTTCAGCTCTTGCATTAGGTCTCTTGCTTGAGCTGCGCCCGTGAGGCCCCCTACTCGGCTGATCTTCAAATTGATGGACGACGCTCCCGCCTCGTATTTCGCTTGGAAGATGTCCGTCTTCGTCTCGATCGACTCATCGAGCACCAATGGCAGCGAGGACTTGGACGCGGCCAGGGCACAGTCGGCCGTCGAGCGGCACGGCTGCTCGACGTAGACGGGCAGGTCGTCCATCGCTCGGAAGGCACGCCGCGCGTCAAGCAGGCTCCAGCCGCCGTTGGAGTCCGCGACGATGATTGTGTCGCTGTCGCCTGCAGTTACCGAAGCTCTGGCTCGTGCCGCGTCGGCTAAGGGCTCGTTCCCCACCTTCAGCTGGAATCGGTTAATGCCAGCGGCGCGTCGTCGCGTAACAAACTCTGCCATCGCCTCGGGCGCACCGAGAGGTACGGCCTCGTAGATCGGAAACTCCGTCTGTCGGACGCCGCCAAGTAGGGCCGAGATAGGCCGGCCGACCGACTTGCCGAACAAGTCCCAGCAAGCGATGTCGATCGGGCTCTTCGCGTATCCGTGGCCAAGGAGCGTCCGATCCAAGCGCGCCCGTACCTGTGAGATGTTCGTCGGGTCGCTCCCGATCAACGAAGGAGCGAGGAACCGAAGCGCAGCGCGGATTCCATCGGTAAATGCCGGCAGATAGGTGGCGCCAAGCGGCGTAATCTCGCCCCATCCGTCGAGGCCCTCGTCAGTTCGGAGTCGGACAAGCGTGCCCGTCTCAGCTGCGGCTGCTCGACCGCCGGACATGACGTATTCACCATGCGCATAGCCCAGCTTGTACCCGAAGCCGTCAACTCCGATGATCTTCAAAGCCGGTCTCCTTAAATTCGACGCTGGCTGCCAGCTCACGGCGCCGGAGTAGCGCAACGCCAGTTGTTCGTCAGCCTGACCGCGTCCTTCGGCATCGCGAGACGAAACTCATTCGTTCCGCTGATCGCGCTGCCAGCGGCCCTGAGTGCGCATCTATTCGGTTTTGGCGCGGAGTGAACCGTCCCGGAGTTTCCGGAGGCTCGCGGCCGACGGCTCCGAGATCAGCTTCTCCTACGCCTAAGCTGATTCGCCCAGCAGACGATGGCGTCTGGACTGGCTACCGATGCGGCGTGAATGACGTCTCGCAGCTACCCTTGCGACTGCCCTTGCTTACGTCGACATCCACGACGACTTTGTAGCCGGGCGTTGCTCCGCTGATGTAGTACGGCACCTTGGCCTTGCCCTTGGCATTCGCGGTTCGATGGTGCTCGCGGTTGACCGTCCGGTAATGGGCGATCGTAGTCACCCCGGCATGGCCGGCGGTCGTGACGAGCACGTCGGTGGTTGTGTAGTCGGCGGGATGGGCGTTGCCCATGGAGGCGCGGCACGGCAGCGGCTTCGAGGTAGCCGCAGTTATTGGGCCAGCTAACGCGGGCGGGACAACAGCGATCAAGAGAACGAGGGCAGCGGCCGGGGCCGCGGAAAGACGGTGGAGGCCCATCTGCTGGAGAGTACCGGAGCACGGTGAGCTGATCCAGCGCTGGCGCGACGCGCCCGATGTGGCAGATCCGTGCCTCGCGCCCCAGCCCATAACGTATCAACAGACGGCCCCAGGCTGCTTGGCGCACTGGCGTCGTACGAGCGCGGACTGTGCGCGAGTGGTTTGATAACCGCACGGCGAGCCGTCGTTATCGTCGGTGTCGAGGCTGCCCGTGTCGACTAGCGACAGCGTGCCGGGCGGGTGTCCTTAGCGCGGTTTCTGGTGGCGGCCGGCTGGCGCCGGTGCCGGATGGGGGATGCTGTGCGGTTAGGTCGATACGAATGCCCAGGTGTAGCCGCGGAGTCCGCGGTAGGAGCCGCCTGCGATGCAGTTAGTGGAGCTGCCGCAAGAGACCGACTCAATGGCGTCGTAGCCGCCGAGCGCGGCTAGGCCCGGCAGCCGCTCGGCCTTGCCCCAGCGGCCGTGCCACTCGGCGACCACGAAGGCGCCGCCGCGGCCGCCCGATGGGTACAGGGAGCCGCCGGCCCCAGCCGCTACGCAGTCGCCCGGCCCCGAGCAGTAGATCGAGCTCGCGGCCGGTGCCCCGCCCGGCGGGCTCACGGCTCGCTGCCAGCGGCCCCGGTTTCCGGTCACCACATACCAGCGCCGGTAGCTAGACCCGGCAGACTCGTAAGTGCCGGCCGCACCGCAGCTGCCCGTCGACGTGCACGATACCGAAAGCACCTGATCCTGCGCGCCGGGCGCGGCGGGCGGACCGGCGACCCTGCGCGCCTGCTGCCAATGACCGTCGACCTGGCTGTCGGTGAACCCGTGCCGGCCCCACGGACCCTTCCCGCCGCCCTGGCCCCGGTCGGCCCAGAACCCGCCTGCCGCGCAGTTGCCCGCTGAGGCGCACGACACCGACACCGCCGCCGCGTCACCTCCCTGATTCAGCTTGACCAGGCCCGGCAGACCCCGCGCCTGACCCCAGGCGCCCTTTTGCGCCGCGATCACGAATCCCTCAATAGCATCGGGCCGGTTCTGGCTATCGGGACCGCCGAGGGTGTCATACGACCCGCCTGCCAGGCAGTAGCCGCCGGCCGTGCACGACACCGAGCTGACCGTTGCCTTGGGCGGCTGCCCCTTGCCCATCGCCGCTAGCCCAGGCGGCACCTGCGCGACCGCCCACCGGCCCGCCGTCTCGGTCGCCACGAACGCCTGGCTCGAGCCGGGCAAGCCGCCCCCGGCAGTCCGGCTGCTGCTGAACCAGCCGCCCGCCACGCAGTTTCCTAGCTGCCAGCACGACACGCTTGTGACCTCGGCATTAGGGCTCAGCCCTACCTGCGCCGTGCCCAGCCACCGGCCGCCGCGCTCTGCGGTCACAAATGCCCAGCGGGTCCCGTCGCCCCTGGTGGCGAACCCACCCGCCAGGCAATCACCCGGCGCGACGCACGACACCGACACGACCTCCCCAAAAACTGTGAACCGCCACGTCACGTCCGCCGCGCCCCAGCGGCCGTCATGCTCTGAAGCCACGAATGGCAACCGGTAGTCCCCTGGCCGGACCGTCAAATACCCGCCGGCGGCGCACTCCCCAGCCGCGGCGCACGACACCGACAAGACCTGCGCGTCACCGCCGTTGTTCAGCGTCCCGAGACCGGGAACCCGCTCCGCCCGCCCCCAGTGCAACACCGGCGCGCCCGCAGCTGCAACCGCCGGGCCTGCGCACAGAATCGCGCCCAGCGCCAGCGCACACGCGGCAACCAGCCAGGAACGCCCGCGAGCCTGCATCCGCGGGCCAGTCAACCCAGCAGCTAACTGTGCGATCAATCCCATGCGCACTCTTCGATCCTAATCTCCGCATACCGGCCTCGACGATCACGCGGATCTGGCTGATCCCGCGCTCACCGGGCACCACGCCTCCTTGGCGGGCAGATCGACGCGGCGAGCATCGGAGCACTAAAAGCCGAAGGGTAGCCAGCCGGCGCCCGCAACATGTTCAGTCGGGCCTGATGTGACTCAGTTAATGTCGCCGTTGTTGTGACACGCAGCGTGTCGCACGGGGTGTGTCGTCTGTGATCCGTTATGACCCTGGTCATGAGAAGGCAGGCGGCGAGAATGAAGTACATGGACGCGGCGATCACGGCAGAGATCCAGATCCCGATCGTGTCGGAGTTCTGCCGGGTCAATGGCGTGAACCGGCGGACGTTTTACCGGCACCGGCAGCGGATCGCGGCGGAGGGTGAGTGGCGGCCGGCCGGTCGCGGTGGTAGCAGTGGCGGCGGCACATGAGGCTGCGCCGTTCCCTGAATTCAGGGGTGAGCAGATCGACGGGGTCGACTTGGTGCTGGCTGACGCTGATCTTCACGGGTGCGTGCTGCATTTCCTGGGCAAGCCGTTCGGCGAGGATGAGCGGCAGCTGGGCATCCTGCCGCAGGTAGTGGCCGACCTCGACCGCATCGTGCCGCTTTTGCCGTTTGGGTGGTCCGGTTATTTCGGATGAGGCACGCGACCTAGCCCATGCGTTACTTGACGCGCTGTTGTAGCTATACTTATAGCCATGTCAGTGTCAGAGCAGATGCCGCTCGCTGACGTCAAGAACCGGCTGTCGGAGGTCGTTGACCGGCTCGAGCGAGAGCACGGACGGGTAGTGATCACCAAGCACGGACATCCGGCGGCTGTGATCATGAGTATCGCGGACCTCGAGTCACTGGAGGAGACGCTCGACATCATGGACAGCGCCGAGCTTCTGGCCGGCATCCGCCAGAGTCTGGCCGACGTCGCTTCCGGCGGCGCGGAGGTCCTCAGTAAGGAAGAGGCACAGGAGCTGATCTCCGGCCAGTGAACGCCGGGCCCACGTTCGCCGTCGCGTGGACGGCGACCTCGCGCCGGGATCTCGTCAGGCTCCCGGAGAAGATTGCGACCGCGGCGGTTGAGTTCACCTACGGGTCCCTAGCCGAGGGCTCCCGTCGGGTCGGTACGCCGCTCCAGCTCGGCCTGGCCGGCTTGTGTAGCGCCCGGCGCGGCGATTACCGGGTGATCTACCGAATCGACGATGATCTCCGCACCATCACGGTCATGGTCATCGAGCACCGCTCCGACGTCTACCGGCCGCGTCAGCTCTGACACCACCTCGGTAAAAGCGACGTCATCCCAGGAAGGCGACGCTGCGCGCGATCCATGGGTCTGGCCAGATCGGTGGTCGCCTGGTCTCGTCGCCTTGCTCGCGGCCAGCCCGTCCGGTTAGCTCTGGTCGTCCTGCCGGACGGCGCATCGCAAGCTGGCGACCGACCACCGGCGGCAAGGCGGCAAGGGCGGCGATCCATGCGCTCTCAGCGCGCACGAGGATGCCGGTTGGGAGACCGTCAGGGCCGCATTGGCAATCTGCCACCGCAGCCGGGGTGCGGTACGTCGACCCGAGTCGCAACACTGGCCTTAGATTGACTGGGTGATGTCATATCTGACGCTGTCGCAACGGCTGGAGGAGCAGCTGGCGACGGCTTCGCCTGGGGACCTCGTGCCGTCCGAGAACGAGCTGGCGAGGCTGCACAAGGTCAACAGGCT
>JASHUG010000015.1 GCA_030040155.1 Streptosporangiaceae bacterium
GGCGCTGGCCGCCGGGGTGATCGGGCCCAGGCCGCCAGCCCCGGCCGAGCGGGCCACGATGGCCGGCCGCCAGCACAGCCGCAACCGGGACAAGGCTGTCGTCGCCCACCACTATGACCAGCCAGATGACTTCTACCGGCTGCTGCTCGACCCCGCGATGTGCTACTCGTGCGCGTACTGGACGAGTGACGAGCCCGGCTACGGGCTCGCCGAGGCGCAGCGGGACAAACTCGACCTGGTGTGCCGCCAGCTCGGCCTCCAGCCGGGAATGCGACTGCTCGACGTCGGCTGCGGCTGGGGCTCATTGCTGCGGCACGCCGCCGCGAACTACGGCGTCCTGGCGACCGGCGTGACCCTGTCGGGCGGGCAGGCGCGACTTGCGCGCGAGCGCGTCGCGGCCGCGGGCTTGGCGGACAGGGCCGAGGTCCGGCTGGCCGACTACCGGGACATCGCCGATGGGCCCTACGATGCGATCTCCGTGATCGAGATGGGCGAGCACGTTGGCTCCGCCGGCTATCCCGCCTTCGCCGCGCGGCTGGCGGGCCTGCTGCGCCCGGGTGGCCGGCTCGTGATACAGCAGATGTCCAGGTCCAGCGGGCCCGCTGACGGCGGCCCGTTCATCGCCTCCTACATCGCGCCGGACATGCACATGCAGCCGCTGCCGCGGACGCTCGCGCTACTCGAGGGGGCGGGCCTGGAAATCGTCAGCGTGCTCGGCCTGCGCGCCCACTACGTGCGCACGTTCGAGGCCTGGCGCGCGCGACTCGACGCACGGTTCGACGAGGCCACCGTTCTGATCGGCCCGCGCGCGGCCAGGGTGTGGCGGCTGTTCCTGGCGGGCGGCGGGCTGGCCTTCGAGCTCGGCACGACTGGAGTCGATCAGATCGTCGCCACCACGGCCGCTCGCCGCTAGCCGACCCGGCGAGCCGCCAGCCTGGCTGCCTGCGGCCAGCGGACGTCAGAAACCCAGCCGAGCCGCTCCAGTGCCCGAATCACCCTGGCACTGGAATCGACCTGCCAGCGCAGTGCGCCGTGCCGGGCGCAGGTCGGGTCGGCGTGATGCAGGTTGTGCCAGGACTCGCCGTTCGACAGGAGGCTCAGCCACCAGACGTTGCCGGCCCGGTCCCGGCTGCGGAACGGCTGGCTGCCCGTGACGTGGCAGATCGAGTTGATCGACCAGGTCACATGGTGGAACAGGCCGATCCGGACGATCGTCGCCCAGAAGAACGCGGTCAGGGCACCGGCCCAGGACATCGTGAGCAGCCCGCCCGCCAGGGGCGGCAGCAGCAGCGAGATGGTCACCCACAGCGGGTACAGGCGGCAGGCCGCCGCGATGCGCTTATCGGCCAGCAGGTCGGGCGCGTAGTCCTGCTCGTCGGCATGTACGGAGTCGATGATCCACCCGACGTGCGCGTACAGCATGCCGCGAGCCAGGCCGCGGACGGACTTGCCGTACCGCCAGGGCGAATGCGGATCGCCTGGCCGGTCGGAAAACCGGTGGTGCTGGCGATGGTCGGCCACCCAGCGGATGACCCGGCCTTGCAAGGCCATGCTCCCGGCGACAGCCAACGCGAAGCGGACCGCGGCCACGGCGCGGAACGAGCGATGGGTGAAGTGGCGGTGATAACCAACGGTTATGCCATGCCCGCTGATTAGGTACATGGCGGCAGCGATGACAGCATCGGCCGGCGAAAGCCCCCAGCCCCAGGCCACCGGGATGGCAGCAATGAGTGCGACGAGCGGGATGCCGATGAACAGCGCCAGCACGATCCGGTGCAGCAGGTCCCGGCTGGTGCCAGCTGCGCCCGTGGCGGGGGCAGCCGGGATGCCGGCGGCGGTGGTGGCGGGCAGGCTGGCCTCCGGGGCGAGGGACATCTGGTCCTCCGGGTCGCGGGAGATTGCGGCCATTCGCCTCCCTATCGTGCGCGCCAGCCGGCCCAGGGCGCCAGGCCTGGCTCGCCCGCTTTTGGGCTGTCTCATCATGGCCCCCCGCGCTGATGAGACAATGGACTGACCTGCGCTAGACCGACCGGAATGACCACCACCATCACTACGCCATCCGCAGCGGGTCAGCTGCCCGCGGAGCCGAACAGCTTCGTTGGCCGGGAGCGAGACCTGGCCGACCTGACGATGCTGCTCTCGGACGTGCGGGTGCTCACGCTCTGCGGACCGGGCGGAATCGGCAAGACACGGCTCGCGACTCGCCTGGCCAGCCAGCTCGCTAGCGGATACGCGGGCGGTGCCGCACTCGTGGAGCTCGCCGAGACGACCGACCCGCTCCTCGTCGGAACGCGGGTGGCAGCCGCGCTCGGCGCGCGTGAAGAGCCTGACCGCCCGGTCACCGAGACCCTGACCGATGCGCTCAGGCAGCAGCACGTGCTGATCGTGCTCGACACCTGCGAGCACCTGGTCGACGCGGTCGCCGGGCTCGCGCAGCAGCTGCTGGCCGAATGCCCCGCCGTCCGGATCATCGCCACCAGCAGGGAGCCGCTGCGTCTGCGCGGCGAGACCGTGTGGCGGGTACCGCCGCTGGCCTTGCCACCCCCGGAGCCGACCCCGGGCCAGCCACTCTGCGAGCTGGCCGAGCACGAGTCCGTGCGGCTGTTCCTGGATCGCGCGGGGGCCGTGCGGCCCGGCTTCGCGCTCACCCCGAGGAACGCAGACGCCGTGATCCGGCTGTGCCGCACGCTCGACGGCATGCCGCTGGCGATCGAGCTCGCGGCGGCCCGGATGCGGGCGCTGTCGGCCGAGCAGGTCGCTGCGCGCATCGACGACCGATTCCGGCTACTCGCGTCCGGCAACCGCACCGCCCCGCCGCGCCAGCAGACCTTGCAGGCCGCGGTCGACTGGAGCCACGGGCTGCTGACCGACGGCGAGCGGATCCTGCTGCGCAGGCTGTCGGTCTTCTCCGGCTGGAACCTTCAGATGGCCGAGCAGGTCTGCGCGGATGATCAGGTGCCGGCCGGGCACGTGCTCGACCTGCTCGCCGGGTTGATCGACAAGTCGCTGGTCACGCTCGACGGTGAGCTCGATGGCGTAGCGCGCTACCGCCTGCTCGACACCATCAGGGAGTATGCCGCAGCCCGGCTGGCCGCCTCGGGCGAGGAACCGCGCATCCGTCGCGGCCATCTCGAGTTCATGCTGGCGCTGGCGGAGGACGTGATGGACCGGGCGTTCCGCCGGGGTGACCCGCCGTGGGCCGACCGTGTCGCCCTCTACCTGCGCAGCGCGCGAGAGCTGCCGAACTACCGCGTCGCGCTGGCCGCCGCTCTTGACTTCGGCCTGGCCGAGCAGGGCCTGCGGCTGTGTTCGGCCCTGCGCGCACCCTGGGTGGTCTACGGCGACGTCACCGAGGGCATCGGCTGGTTCGACCGGTTCCTCCACCTGCCCGGTGAGGTCCCGCCCGCGATCCGCGCCAGGGCGCTGGCGCTCAGCGCCGAGCTGGCCTTTGAGCAGCAGGATTACGGCCGGGCGGCCGCGGCGGCGCAGGCAGCAGCGGACATGAGCACTGCGCATTCGGCAGGCGGCAGGTCCGGGGCGCTGCGGCTGCTCGGGCTGGTCAGCCTGAGGGCGGGACAGCCAGATCAGGCCCTGGCCAGCATTGAGGCGGCGGTCAGTGCGGCCGTGGCCGACTCCGACGACTGGGAACAGGGCCTCGCCCTGACCGCCAAGGCGGTCGCGCTCGCCCGCCTCGGCCAGCTGGACGAGGCCGGGCCCGCGTTCGAGATAGCGCTGGAGGTGCTGGCCGACAACAACCGCTGGGGCGTCGCCCAGGCGCTGTACGGCTTCGGCAGCCTGGCCAGGGCGCGCCGCGACAACGACGCCGCGCTGCGCCACTTCCGCGACGCGCTCGCGCTGTTCAGGGAGATCGACGCCAGGACCGAGATGGCCAGGTGCCTGGCGGGCATCGGCTGGGTCCGCCTGGCGGCTGGCGATTACCGGGCCGCCGCGGTCAGCCTTAAGCAGAGCCTCGAGCTGAGCGTGGCCACCGGCCAGCGCCTGGGCATCGCCCGCGGCCTCGATGCCATGGCCGCGCTGGCCGTGTCCCAGGGTTCCTCGGCGAGTGCGGTGCGGTTGCAGGGCGCGGCGGGCTCGCTGCGCGACCAGGTCGGACCGGTCAGGTCGGCGGCGGCGCAGGTCCGGCTGGATGATGTCCTGGCGGTAGCCCGCCGCCTTGTCGGCGAGCAGAGTGCGGCCAGGCTGCTGGCCGAAGGCGCGCGACTGGGCGTGCACGAGGCCGTGAGCTTGGCCGTCGCGCTGGCCACGGCCGCAGCGGAGCAGCCGGGCGCAGCCGCCGCATTGCCGGAGGCCGAGAACGGTCGGGTGCCCTCCGTCGCACCAGGCGGCGCCGCGCTCACGCCGCGCGAGGTGCAGATCGCCGACCTGATCGCCCGCGGCCTATCCAACCGCGCCATCGCCGCGGAGCTCGTCATCAGCCCGGCCACCGCCGCCCGGCACGTGGCGAACATCTTTGCCAAGCTCGGCGTCACCTCCCGCGCTCAGGTGGCGGCTTGGACGGCTGAGCAGTCACGGCGGGCGCACGGCTGACCGAACCGCCTTGTCCGTCTACATAACCTGTCGGGCCCGGACATGCACATCAGAATGCGTCATTTGGAGCATGCCGCCTTACCCTTGCCCTGCATACCCTCTGCTTGGGGGACTGGCGAGACCCGGCGCCCGGCCACCAGGAGGGGGGTGGCCGGACTCCGGCCACCCTGGGCACGGCGCCTACATAATCAGATACACAATCCTGCCGATGCGCGGACCGCCCTGACTGCATACGGTCGGAGTGTGACATCAGCGGACTTGCCGCCCGCTGGCGGCTGCGGTCACGTTCCACCCCGTGGCCTGAACCCTGAGACGACGGTCACGCAGCGCCTGGTCAGCAGCGCCGCCGGGTACGGCTGCCGGACGGCACTGGTCAGCGGCCCAGCCGACCAGCCGTATTCGTTCGCGGACCTTATCTCCACGGTGCAGCGGGCGGCGGCCGGACTGGCCTGGCGAGGGCTGCGGCCGCGCGACGTCGTCGGCGTGTACGTACCAGATGCCGCCTCGTACGTGCTGGCCTGTCACGCCATCAGCGCCGGGGGCGGCATACCGTCGCCGATCGACGGCCAGCTGTCGATCGCCGAGGTCGCCGGACAGCTCGCCGACTGCGGTGCGCGGATGCTACTGACAGCCCAGCCGCTGGCTGCGGCTGCACTGGCCGCCGCCGACCGGTCCTGGGTGCGCCAGGTCATCTCGTTCGGCGACGCCCCGGCGGCCACACCGTTCAACTCCCTGCTGTCGATGGGGTCGCTGCGGCCGCCGAGCGTCCGCCCGCACGACCTGGCGATGCTGCCCTACGTGCGGCGGGCGGACGGCTCGCTGCACGCGGCCGGCCTGACCCACCTCAGCGTCGCGGCCGAGCTCAGCGCCCTCGCCACGACGGCCGACATCGGTCAGGACGACGTGGTCCTCGCCGCTCCGCCGGCTGGCGACGGCCGGTCCTATACGGCGTTCCTCGACCACGCGCTGTTGCACGGCGCAACCATCGTTGCCACGAATGCAGACGAGCTGGCCGCCGCGGCCACCGAGCATCGCGGCACCGCGGCGATCATCCCGCTTGGCCTGGAGGTCCAGGGCACCGAGGCGCTGCGACTGTTCGCGGTCGCGTCCTGAGCTACGCGCCAGCCACCACGGGCGGCCGGTTCTCGAACGGCGTACTCAGCACGATCGTCGTGTGCGTCGAAACGCTCGCCGCCGCCCGGATCTCCTGCAGCAGGTCCTCAAGGTCGCTCGGCGACGCCACCCTGACCTTCAGGATGTAGTTCTCGTCGCCCGCGACGCTGTGGCACGCCTCGATGGCCCCGAGGTACGCGAGCCGTTCCGGCGCGTCGTCCGGTGAAGCGGGGTCGAACGGCTTGATCGAGACGAAGGCCGTGAGCGGAAGGCCGATCTCCTCCGCACTGATGACCGCGCTGTAGCCCTTGATCACGCCGCGCTGCTCCAGCCGCCGGACCCGCTGCTGCGCCGCCGAGACCGATAGCCCGGTACGGCGCGCCAGCTCGGTGAAGCTCATCCGGCCATCGGCCGCGAGCAGCGCGATTATTTTGCGGTTGATCTCCTCCACCCGGAAACCGTAACCCCTCATGTGCCTGGGGGCCACGCGCGAAGGTCACAGCAAAGTCACGGCGCTTACCTTCCCGTAACGTGCCGATCCGGCCGATAGCCGCGCCCCGGCGCGCAAGGTACGCTCCGGCCAGACGGCCCAGCCCCCCGTCGTCACCACCGGTGCGGAGGTTTACATGGCGCAGATCATCATGGACCAGGTCGACAAGGTGTACCCGGGCGGTGTGAAAGGCATCGACGGACTGACCCTCGACATCTCCGACGGCGAATTCATGGTGCTCGTCGGGCCGTCCGGCTGCGGCAAGTCCACGGCCCTCCGCTCCATCGCCGGGCTCGAGGAAATCACGGCGGGCACGATCAGCATCGGCAACCGCGTGGTCAACGACCTGCCACCCAAGGATCGCGACATCGCGATGGTGTTCCAGAACTACGCGTTGTACCCGCACATGACGGTCGAGCAGAACCTCGCGTTCGGCCTCCAGCAACGCAAGACTCCCAAGCAAGAGATCAGGCGCCGGGTGGCCGAGGTCGCCAAGATGCTCGGGCTCGAGGACTACCTGAAGCGCAAGCCCGCCGCGCTATCCGGCGGTCAGCGACAGCGCGTCGCGATGGGCCGGGCAATTGTCCGCGAACCGCAGGCATTCCTGATGGACGAGCCCCTGTCCAATCTGGACGCCAAGCTCAGGGTCTCGATGCGCGCATCGCTCTCGCAACTGCACAGCCGGCTCGGCGTCACGACGGTCTACGTGACCCATGACCAGGTCGAGGCGATGACGCTCGGGCAGCGAGTGTGCGTGCTGCGCGACGGGAAGCTGCAGCAGGTCGACACGCCGCAGACGCTTTATGGCGCGCCTGTCAACCTGTTCGTGGCCGGCTTCATTGGCTCGCCGGCGATGAACTTCACGACCGCCAGGCTCGTACGCGACGCCGGGCCGGCCGTCGTGTTCGCCGGGCACCGGCTGACCGTGTCCGACGCGACGCTGGCCGGACGGCCGGGACTGGAAGAGTACTTCAGCAGGGACGTCGTGCTCGGCATCCGGCCGTCCGACTTCGAGGACGCCAGCCTGGCCGACGCCAGCTGGCCGCGCATGCCGGTCGACGTCAGCGTGACCGAGGAACTCGGCAGCGAAATTCACGTCATCTTCACGATCGACGCTCCGCAGGTCCAGCACGCCAGCATCTCCGACGCGCGGGCCAGCGACGGCGACGAGGATTCGATCCCGCTCGGGGACAACAGGACCCAGTGGACCGCCCGGGTCGCGTCGCGGAGCGGCATCAAGCCCGGCTCGTCGGCCGAGCTGGCCGTGGATACCTCGAACCTGCAGTTCTTCGACCCGACGACCGGCCTGGCGATCGGTCACCCCGCCAACGGCTGACCGGCCGGCTGTGCCTTAGCCCTCCCTGGCCAGCTGCCTGCCGATGACCATGCGCTGTATCTGGTTGGTCCCCTCGACGATCTGCAGCACCTTGGCCTCGCGCATGAACCGCTCGGCCGGGAAGTCCTCGACGTAGCCGTAGCCGCCAAGCACCTGCACGGCGTCCGTCGTCACTCGCATCGCGGTATCGGTGGCCAGCAGCTTGGCCATCGCCGCCTGCTGGCCGAACGGCTGCCCGGCGTCCTTCCGGCGGGCCGCCGACAGGTACAGCGCGCGCGACGCGGCTACGCCCGTGGCCATGTCGGCCAGCATGAACTGCATGCCCTCGAAGTCGATCACGGCCCGGCCGAACTGATGGCGCTGCCGTGCGTGATCCACCGCCAGATCCAGCGCCGCCTGCGCGACGCCGGTGGCGCAGGCCGCGATGCCCAGCCGGCCCGCGTCCAGCGCGGCCAGCGCGAGCCGGAAGCCGCGGTCGCGCTCGCCGACCAGATTCGCGGCGGGCAGCCTGGCCGACTCGAAAACCATCTGCGCGGTGACCGAGGCGCGCATGCCCATCTTGTGCTCGGGCGGGTTCGCCAACACGCCGGGCGTACTGGCCGGGACGTGCAGGCAGCTGATGCCGCTGGCCCGTTCTGGCCCATCATGCTCGCCCGACGTCCGCGCGAAGAGCGTATAGAAGTCGGCCTGCCCCGCGTGCGAGATCCAGGCCTTCACCCCGTCCACGACGTACTCGTCGCCGTCGGCGACAGCGCGCGTGCGCAGCGCCGCCGCGTCCGAGCCGCTGCCGGGCTCGGACAGGCAGTAGGCGCCCAGCTGGTCGCCGCCGAGCATGTCGGGCAGCCAGCGCTGCTGCTGCTCAGGAGTGCCCGCGGTCGCGAGCGGGAAGCAGGTCAGGGTGTGCACGCTGACCCCGAGTCCGACCGCCAGCCAGGCATTGGCCAGTTCCTCGACGACCTGCAGATAGGTCTCGTAGGGCTGGCCGGCGCCGCCCATTTCCTCTGGATAGGGCAGGCTGAGCAGGCCGGCCTTGCCCAGCAGCCGGAAGATCTCCCTGGGGAAGCGCGCGTCCCGCTCGCCCTGGTCGGCGCGCGGGCGGACCTCGGCGTCCGCGAGCTCGCGGGTCAGCGCGAACAGCGCGGCGGTGGTGTCGTCGCGGCTCTCCCGCTCCACCGCGGTGCTCATGCTGGCACGACAACCAGGTCGCGGGTACCGTTGTTCAGCCGCTGGCAGCCGTCGTCGGTGCACACCACAATGTCCTCGATCCTGGCGCCGCTGTGGCCGGGGTAGATGCCGGGCTCGATGGAAAACGCGTTGCCTGGCTTGAGCTTCTCGGTGTTGCCGGAGACGATGTACGGGTCCTCGTGCGTCTCCAGGCCGATGCCATGGCCGGTCCGGTGCACGAAGAACTCGCCGTAGCCGGCCGCAGTGATCGGCTCTCGGGCCGCGGCGTCGATCGCCTCCGCCCTCACCCCCGGCCGCACCGCCTTGAACGCGGCCTCCTGGGCTGTCTGCAGCACCCGGTAGTAGGCGGCGAACTCGCCGGGCGGGTCGCCGACCGCGTACGTCCGGGTGCAGTCGGAGCAGTACCCGCTCGGCATGGTGCCGCCGATGTCCACGACGACCGCGTCACCGGCCTGCAGCACACGGTCTCCCGCGCCGTGATGCGGGATCGCGCCATTCGGCCCGGAAGCGACGATCGTGAAGTCCGCTGTAGCGTGTCCCTCGGCCACGATTGCCTCTGCGATGTCCGCGGCTACCTGCCGCTCCGTCCGCCCTGGCCGCAGCCAGCCCGGCACCCGGGCGTGCACCCGGTCGATGGCCTCCCCGGCCGCCCGCAACGCCAAGACCTCGGCGGGGCTCTTGCGGGCTCGCAACTCGCGCAGCGCGGCGCTGGCCAGCACCTGCTGGGTGCCCGGCATCGCGGCGCGGAAGCGCAGGACCATCATCGCCCACATCCGGTCCGACAGGCCGACCCTCGCGGTCGCGGCGCCGAGCCGGGCAGCGACGAGCGCATACGGATCGTCGGTCTCATCCCAGCCGGTCAGCTCGATGCCGAGACCGCCGGCTGGCGAGGCGTGCGCGCCGCGCACCTCAAGCCGCGGCACCACGAGCACCGGGTCTGTGTCGGCCGGCACCACCAGGCACGTCAGCCGCTCGGACTCGTGGGCGTCATAGCCCGTCACATACCGCAAGTCGGGGCCGGGCGTCAGCAGCAGCGCGTCCAGCCCGGCCGCAACGACCGCGGCTCTGACCTCGCCGAGCCTGGCTGGCGGATAGAGATCTGTTCCGGCCGGATCGTGCGCCATCGTGTCCTCCAGCGATCAAGCTCGCGAGCGTCGTTGCCCTGCTCGCGCATCATCTCATCCCGGCGAACTCGGGTCGCACCTAGACAGAGCAGCCAGACATGCCTCAGGCTAGGTGGACGGCAATGTAGTTCACCAGACCCATGCTGACCACAGAGACAGTGCAGGCCGGGGGCAGCCGCCAGGACACGGCGGCCGGGCCAGCACGCCCCGCCGCGGCGGCGGCTGCAGGCGGCGCGCCGGTCGATCCGGAGCTCGCGGCCGCCATCCCCCAGCAGGGCCAGCAGTCCGGGCTGTCGGCCGAGCTGGCCATGCACCGGCACGTGACGCTTGAGCTGCAGCGAGCCATCCTGCCCCTGCATGACGAGCCATTCGACCTGCCGGGCTTGCGGGCAATGGTGCGGTACCTGCCGGCCTCGAGCGCGACCCGGGTCGGCGGCGACTGGTACATCACCGCGGAGCTGCCCGACGGGCGGGTGCTGCTGGCGATCGGAGACGTGGCCGGGCATGGGCTGGCCGCCGCGGCCGGGATGGCCAGGCTGCGCGGCGCCCTTGCGGGCCTGTCCATCACCGGCGCCCCGCCGCAGCAGCTCGTCGGGTGGCTGAACGACCTGGTCCGCCACGTCGACGACGAGCACACCGCATCGGTCGTGGCCGGTTACTTCGATCCGGCGAGCCGGATGCTGACGTGGGCCCAGGCCGGTCACCCGCCGCCGGTCCTCATCCGCGGCCCGTGGGCCAGGCCGCTGCCGCAGCCCGATGGCATCCTGCTCGGCGCGGGCTGTCGCGGCTACGCCGCGGCTACGGTCCAGCTCGAGCCGGGCGATCTGCTGCTGCTCTACAGCGACGGGCTAGTCGAGCGCCGGGACCGGGCCGTCGACGAGGGCCTGGAAATCCTGCTGGATGCGGTGCGGCAGAGCACCGATCCCGACCTCGTGATCGGCACCGCCCTCGCCGCGCTCGGCAGCACTCACGCCGAGGACGACACGTGCCTCGTGGCCCTGCAGGTGCTGGAGCCGGCCCGGCCCGCCGCCACGCCGCGCTGATCCAGGCAGCGCGGCTACGATGGCCCGGCCGCCAGCGCCGACAGCAGCCGGCCCGCCGATGAACCCAGCTCGTAGCGCTCGTCGAGTTCGGCGAACCTGGCCGGGTCAACCGGAACCGACGGCAGCCAGCCCCCGTCCGGCCTGACCGGGGCGTCGGTCGCAACCTCCACGACGGGGATGCAGGCCTCGAGATATGACCGCGCGGCAGCCAGCTTCGCCCGGCTGCCCACGGGGAAGCCGCCGTGGCCCGCGTCGAGCGCCGCGAGGATGGCCTCGACTGAGCCGAATACCCGGACCAGGGCAGCGGCGGTCTTTTCCCCCACACCTGGCACGCCGGGAAGACCGTCACTCGGATCGCCCCGCAATGCGGCAAATGCGGCATATGCTCGGCCAGGGATGTGATACCTGGCGGCCACCCCAGCCTCGTCGACGATCTCCAGATTGGCCACTCCCCTGGCGATGTACGCGACGCGGATCTGCCGGGCATCGTCCACGACCTGGAACAGGTCGCGATCCCCCGTGACGACCTCGACCGGCTGGTCGGCGGCGGCGGCGAGGGTGCCGATGATGTCGTCGGCCTCATATCCGGGCGCGCCGGCCATCACCACCCCGGCCGCCCCGAGCGTCTGGAAGATCACGGGGATCTGCGCCAGCAGCGCGGCGGGAATCTGCTCGGTGCCGTCCGGATTCGCCCGGTGTGCCTTGTAGGACGGAATCGCGGCGACCCGGAAGGCGGGCCGCCAGCTCTCATCCAGGCAGGCGATCAGGCGGGCCGGGTGCCGGGCCCTGACCAACCTGGCGATCATGTCCATGAGGCCCCTGACCGCGTTGACGGGCATACCGTCCGGCGCCGTCATGGTCTCGGGCACGCCGTAGAAGGCCCGGAAGTACATCGAGGCGGTGTCCAGCAGCATCAACGACCCCATAGCCGCATCCTGCCGTATTAGGCGCCCGGAATCCCCTGGTCCGAGGCGGTCCGTAATTCATATCTGACCTCTATGGATCTATGAGTCATTGGCA
>JASHUG010000138.1 GCA_030040155.1 Streptosporangiaceae bacterium
CGTTCCCCGCCGAGCAGCACGTGATCGCCGGAAACGTCATCGGCTACGGCGCCACGAGCGGCGAGATCTTCCTGCGCGGCGTGGTCGGCGAGCGGTTCTGTGTCAGGAACTCGGGCGCGACCGCGGTCGCCGAGGGGACGGGTGACCACGGCTGCGAGTACATGACCGGCGGCCGGGTCGTGATCCTCGGCCAGGTCGGGCGGAATTTCGCGGCCGGAATGTCGGGCGGCATCGCGTACCTGCTCGACCCGAACCCGCGCCGGGTCAACACGGAAATGGCTGATCTCGAACCGCTCGCGGACGAGGACGGCTCATTCCTGCATGAGCTGCTCAGCCGGTACCGGGCCGAGACCGGTTCGTGTATCGCGGCCGGGCTGCTGGCCGACTGGCCAGCCGCGCTGACCAGGTTCGGCCGCGTGATGCCGAAGGACTACAAGCGCGTGCTGGCCGCGGCGCAGCGGGCCGAGGAGGACGGGACCGACGTGAGCGAGGCCGTGATGGCCGCGGCGACCGGCTGAGCCGGCTGACCTGCCTGGTCTGCCTAAGAGGCCTAGGAGGCAAGAAAGAAGTGGCCGACCCGAGGGGATTCCTCAGCACGCCGCGGCAGACAGCCGGACGGCGGCCCGTCGACGTGCGGATCATGGACTGGAAAGAGGTGTACACCGAGTTCGGTCCGGCCGAGCTGGAACGGCAGGCGGGCCGGTGCATGGACTGCGGGATCCCGTTCTGCCATCAGGGTTGCCCGCTCGGGAACCTGATCCCTGAGTGGAACGACCTGGTCAGGACCGGCAGCTGGCGGGCGGCGGCGGAACGGCTGCACGCCACCAACAACTTTCCCGAGTTCACCGGGCGGCTGTGCCCGGCGCCCTGCGAGTCGGCGTGCGTGCTCGGCATCGCCGCCGAGCCCGTGACGATTAAACAAGTCGAGGTGGAGATCATCGACCGCGCCTGGACCGAGGGCTGGGTGCCGCCCCGCCGGCCCGCGCCGGCCGCGGTGACCAGCGGCCGCAAGGTCGCGGTGATCGGGTCAGGGCCGGCCGGGCTGGCGGCGGCGCAGCAGCTGACCAGATCCGGGCACGCGGTCACCGTGTTCGAGCGGGCGGACGCGCCCGGCGGGCTGCTGCGCTACGGCATCCCCGAGTTCAAGATGGAGAAGCGGCACCTGGACCGGCGGCTGGTGCAGATGCTCGCCGAGGGCACCAAGTTTTGCTGCGGCGTGGAGGCGGGCCACGACATCACGGCGGCGCGGCTACGGCGCGACCACGCCGCGATCGTGCTCGCGTGCGGTGCGACGGTGCCGCGCGGGCTGCCGGTGCCAGGCGCCGACCTGGACGGGATTCACCAGGCGATGGAGTACTTGCCGCTGGCCAACCGCGCGGCCGCCGCGGCCGCCGACCCGGCCATCTCGGCGCGGGGCCGGGACGTGGTGATCATCGGCGGCGGCGACACCGGCGCCGACTGCCTGGGCACGGCCCTGCGTCAGGGCGCGGCGTCGGTGACCCAGCTGGAGATCCTGCCCCGCCCACCGGGCCAGCGCCCGCCGGGCCAGCCGTGGCCGGTGCACCCGGCCATTTACCGGGTGTCCAGTGCGCACGAGGAGGGCGGTGACCGCGTCTACGCGGTCTCGACGCAGCGGTTCCTGGCCGACCGGGCGGGCCGCGTGCGCTCCCTGGAGCTGGTGGAAGTTGACCTGGCTGACGGCCCGCCGCGGCGGCGGCCGGGGACCGAGCGGGAGCTGCGCTGTGACCTGGTGCTGCTGGCCATGGGCTTCAGCGGCGCCGAGCGAGGCCGGCTCGCCTGCGGCCTTGGCATCGCGTTCGACGCTCGCGGCAACGTCGCGAGGGATGACTCGTACGCGACGTCCGTTCCCGGCGTGTTCGTGGCCGGCGACATGGGCCGGGGGCAGTCGCTCATCGTGTGGGCGATCGCGGAGGGACGCTCGGCTGCTGCGGCCGTGGACAGGTATCTGCGCGGTGATACGGCGCTGCCCGCGGCGATCACGCCCGCGGCCGCACCGTTCAGGTAGTCCTGCCGGCACCCGACACGGGTAGTACGCAGCTCAAACTGGCCTATCTACCTGCGGGGGACAGGTAACGTCCAGAACATGCCGGCGGCCTTCCTGCCTAGCCCCGCCAGCTCCGTCTGGCATTTGGGCTCGATACCCCTGCGTGCCTTCTCGCTGTGCATGGTGGCGGGCGTACTGGCCGGGCTGTGGCTGACCGACTGGCGCTACCGCAGGGCCGGAGGCCAGGAGGGGGTCATCCTCGCTGTCGCCACCGTGGCCGTGCCGGTCGGCATCGTCGGCGCCCGTATCTACAGCGTGGTCAGCAACGCGCACCTGTACTTCGGTCACGGCCGCGACTGGGTGGACATCCTGCGGTTCTGGAATGGCGGCCTTGGCGTGGCCGGGGCGGTCGCCGCCGGAGCACTAGCCGCGTGGGCCTACTGTCGCCACGCGGGCATCGAGATCGGCCCGCTTGCCCTGGCTGCTGCCCCGGCTCTGCCGGTAGGGCAGGCAATCGCCGTGTGGGGCAACTGGTTCACCCAGAGCCTGTACGGGCGGCCTTCGGGACTGCCCTGGGCGGTGGCGATAGCTCCGGTGCACCGCGCGGTCGGATACCAGACGTTCGCCACCTTCCAGCCGATCTTCGTGTATGAGTCGGCGCTGTACTTGCTGGTGGCGGGCGCGGTTGCCTACAGCATCCACCGATTCCACCTCACCGGGGACATGGCGTTCGCGCTGTACGCCGGGCTGTACGCCACGGCGAGGTTCTGTCTCGAAGCCCAGCGGGTCGACTACTCACCGCGGTTGTTCGGCATCCGTACGGACGAGGCCGCGATGCTCGCGATCCTGGTCGTGGCGTGGTGGTACCTCCTGGCGATGCGCACCCGCCGCTACCGCCGGCCGCCGGCGCTGTGGACTGCGGCGGCGTCTGGCGCCGCGGCCGTGGCGCTTAGGGCCCGCTCGGACACCGGCCTCGCTCGCGAGCGCGAGCACCAGGTCAGCTTCGCCGACCCGGCCAAGCCCGGCTCGGTGGTTGAACCGGCCGGGCCCGCTGAACCCGCATCGTCGGCTGAGCCTGCGTCGTCGGCTGAGCCTGCGTCGTCGGCTGAGCCTGGCTCGTCGGCTGAGCCTGGTTCGTCGGCTGAGCCTGGTTCGTCGGCTGAGCCCGCGTTAGCCGAGCCCAAGCGCCCGCCGGCGGCGTCATCCGAGGGGACTGGTGCCGCCGAGCCGGCCGAGGAGCCAGCCACGCGCGCGGAGTACAGCAGCCGCTGGCAGGCTCCGGAGCGGTCCGCGCTGCCGGGGGGCCTGCCCGCGCAGCCCGGCAGCGAGCAGCCGACGGGGGTGGTCTCAGACCAATACCCGCACAGTCCGTGACCGAGGGGGAACGAGGCGACTTCCGGTCGGCTGTCGGACGTCAGCCGATCCGGTCCGGGGTTGTCACCCCGGCGGGGTTACGTCGGCGAGGAAAGCGATCGCCGCTGCCGCGCTGGCCCGCCGCCAGGCCACCAGCGTGGCCTCGAAGTCGTTCGGGGACGGGCGCTCGTCCGCGATGGCCCGGGCAATCGGCGCAAGCACTTCGCGCTGGCGCCGGAGCAGCTCCGTGGGGTCGGCTCCGCCGCGGTGCAGCAACGCGAGTTTCAGCAGCAAGTGCGAGCGCACATCGCGAACGTGCTCAACGGGCTGGCGCAGCCAGGCAGTGACGGCCTTGCGCCCGGCCGGCGTGATCGCGTAGATCGTGCGCTGCGGCCCGCGGCCGGGCTCGAGGCCATCCTCGCTGATCAGCCCGGCCTCCGCCAGCCGCGTCATCGACCGGTAGACGACCGGCCGGGGGATGTGCCAGATCCGGCCCAGCTCGCCGCCGCTCGCGGTGAGCTGAGCAATCGGGAAGCCGTGAGTTGGCTGCTCGGCGATGACCGCGAGTACCACCCATTCCGCCAGCGATAGCGGCGGGCTCGCAGTCATGATCACAGCTTACG
>JASHUG010000139.1 GCA_030040155.1 Streptosporangiaceae bacterium
ATCGGAGCTATCGCGATCGGCTACAGCGCGGAGACAGAGCTTCCGGACTTGAGCGCCCACCGCCGCGCCCGCGAGCAGATGATTCATCACGGTCACTGGTAAGCAATAGATCGGCTGATTGGCTTAGAGCGCCTCCTTTTCAGTGACGCTCGCCGGGCAGCATCCGCAGGTCTCAGCTCGGCGATGAGGACCAGCTGGGCGGTTCTATTCGTTCGGGTCAGGAGAACCTGATCGCCGCTGCAACTGCCCAAATCGAATCCCCGGATGCAGCAATACGTCTCGTGTCTAACCGCGTGCAAGCTGGCGCTACCCGCTTAATCCCACCCCGGGCGCACCGTGTCGTCAGGGTGGAGTGCAGGCGGCATGCCTCGCGGCCCCTGGGCCTACCGTTGCTCCGGCCACGGTCAGTTCGACACCGTAAATCCAGCTCCTGGCGGAATGTGCCATAATCAGACCTAGTTGTCTGGCCGGGTCACGCTGTCATTATCAGGATTGCCTGATGCAGATCAATATCGGCGATGTGCGTCTCTGGGTCGATGTCTCTGGCCCATCAGTCCTCCCTGAAGGCGACACCACCGTGGATCGGTCCACCATCGTTGCCGTTCACGGCGGTCCGGGCGTGGACCACATCAACATGAAGGCGAATCTGGAGCCGCTTGCCGAGCACGTCCAGATCGTCTATTACGACCAGCGCGGGCACGGTCGCAGCGATCGCAGCAGTGTCGAGCACTGGAACCTGCGTACGTGGGCCGATGACCTGAGACGGTTGTGTGACACGCTGGGCCTGGACAAGCCCGTGGTGCTCGGGACTAGCTTCGGAGGGTTCGTCGTCCTCACGTATGCGGGGTTGTTTCCTGACCACCCTGGCGGCATCATCCTCGGCAACACCACCGGAGGCCGACTGGACTATGAGGCCAGCATCGAGGTGTACCGCCGACTCGGTGGCGACGAAGCGGCAGCCGCTGCACAGCGGGAGTTCGCGGAGCTGACCGAAGAGGCTGGAGCCGAGTTCGACCGCCTATGCTCCCCGCTGGATAGCGCCCGGCCCGGCGCCGAGGAGCACTCCCGCAAGGAAGGCTCCAGGTCGATCACAACCCGCGACGTCAATTTGCACTACTGGCGTCACGAAGCATCGCGGTTCGACCCATGGAGCGTGCTGCCCAACGTCGCTTGTCCGGTCCTGATCTTGGCCGGCGAGGATGACCCGCTCTGCCCGCTGCCGACGGTGGAAGAATTGGCAAGCAAGCTCCCACCGCAGACAACCCGCCTGGTCCGCCTGCCGCAGGCACGCCACGCGATTTTCCGGGACCGGCCCGATCTGGCCTTTCCCGCCGTTGTCAATTTCGCCCGCGATGTGGATCGGATGCGAACTCTGGCTGGGCCTACCTGGTCAGAATGCGCTGAATGACTAATTGCGTGACAGTCGCAGCATCAGCTGGAGGACGAGAGCCGATGTCCGCGGACTGTCAGTCGAGGTGAGCCGGCGCAACAGGCAGGTACGGCGTTTTGCCGGTTATCCGGCGGCAGCCGTGTGTTTGCATGCCGCCGGCATACCCGTAGACTCGCCACAAAGCGCAGCCCCGCAGGCCTGGACGGAGTCGTGATCCCCCGATGACCGATGCGCCGGCAGGCTGGATAATTATCGGTACGGCCACGATTTGGGTGGGCAATGGCGTCAGGGCACTGATAGTCAGTCGCCGCGCGGCAGCAACGCCTTGCCGTCGGAAACGGGCCCAGAAGTGGCAGTGGCTGGCGCTCGCCGCTCTGCAGGTAGTCCTTGGCGTCTGGTTCATTACGGGCCCGTCAGCGCACCCAGCAGTCGAGTGGTGGCTGGTGGCCGGATTCGGTGCACTGGCGGCCTGGATGCTCATTACCGATGTCAGCCCATGGCTTTGGTCCCGCCTCAGACGCAACTCAAGTCACGCGTCGTCCTAGCCGGGCGTCCGCTACATGCCCGGTACGGCGGACAGAACTTGAGCTGTCCGTTCGGAAGATTAAGTGATTAACTCAGCTCTTCAACTCAGTAAAACCTGATCACCGCTGCAACTGCCCAAATAATGACCACGAGCATAGCGATACCGACAAGGGTGGCCATCGAGCTCGTCCTCCCCCGAAAGTGGATATCTGAACCCACCGATCCTTGTGCCATTCTGAACGCGCTACTGCATCATTCAAACACGCCTCTGCAGCTCGTGCGGCAGCGGACGCTGGTTTGCGGATGCGGCTAAGCAGCGCGGCGCCCAGAACAATGCACCGACCCAAGAGTGACCGTTTAGTTCCGATTGCGAGAGGCCGCGCCACTCACGGGGTTCCGGAGCCGCGGTCAGCGCGACGACCGACCTGCACCGCAGTGGCGGCGGGCATTCGAATACCGACTTGACTCTTCGAACATAGTAGCGAATGATGAGTCGGTGCCACGAGACGCTCCGTACGCTCCGCCCATCGTCTCGATGGCTGATGGCACGGTCGGCCACCTGCTTGCATGGGAGTTGGTGGAGGTAGACGGCTCCTGGAGCGCATGGGTGAGCTGGGTTCAGAACACGAACGGCAGGCCCGTTCACAAGGTGGTCAGCGTCCGGGCAGTACAGCTGCAGCCGCTCGAACAGCCGGAGTCCTATTCGCGCGTGCCGCGTCGGGTGCGAGGCCGCGATGGAGTGATTCGGCCCTGGTCGGGCGAGATAGCCTGACCCGCGCCCGCCCTGACCGTGCGACGCTGGCCAGCGGCGTGGCGCTTCAGGCGCTGCCCGACTCCAGTTCGCCGGTGGTGTCGTCGGTTGGAAAGTCCAGCCATTCCCGCGCGATTCCCTGGCGCAGCCCATGGCTGATCGCCGGCTCCCAGGTTGACTGATCGTCGCGGCTCACGTCGAAGCGGGCATCGTCGTAGACCACGGCCAGCTGGTTGCCGGTCCAGAAATGCGCGTACCAGGCGTGCAATGTGTGCGCCTGGATCAGGTCTATGTCCTGCGGGGCGGCATCGAGCCAGTACAGGTGCCACCGACCGCGGGTGCCTTCCTCGTCGACAGGCAGGTCAGCGGCGGTGATGTGAGCGTCGACGACGCGCAGATTGTTGATGATCCGCGGGTCCCGCAGCCCTTCCGCGATCACTACTCCCCGCCATGGCTGGTCGGGATACGCCGCTGTCATTGCTGCCTCCGGATCCCCCCTATCTGTTCGCGACGTCAATCAAGGTACGCCTGTGACGACCCTCGGGGACCAGCTTGCGCTCACCGCCGGCAGTGCCGTTGCCCTTGGCTTGCGCCCGCCCGAACGCTCACCCCGGAGCCGGGAAGATCCCGACGGCGGCTAATGTTGGGACAGACCGAAGGGGAGTAGCTCCTCGACCACTGGTCGACATGCTGGCCTCAGTACGGGCCCGGTCAGTGGGCCTGCGGTAGTCCGCAGGCGGGCGAGACCTTCGTTTCCAGCCGTGCTTCACGACATGGCCGGGACGAAGGCTGACTTTGCCCGGCGGAGGGGCCAGCAGTGAGCATCAGCGTCCTTCTGGGCGTCTTCCCCGTGATCTTCCTCGGTGAGCTACCCGATAAGACGATGTTCGCCTCGCTGGTCCTGTCGACCAGGGGTAGGCCGTTCATGGTCTGGCTCGGGGCAGCCGCGGCCTTCGCCGTCCACGTTGCCATCGCGGTCAGCGCTGGCGTCGCGCTGTTCACGATCTTCCCCCATCGCGTCGTCGAGGCCGTGGTGGCAGTGACCTTCCTAGCCGGCGGCGGCCTCGCCATCCGCGAGGCCCGCAGGGAACGTCAGCACGAGGACCGGGAGGAGCAGCTGGCCAAGTCGGGGGCCGCTCGTCATCGGCGGCCAGCGCTGACGGCGTTCATCGTCATCTTCATCGCCGAATGGGGCGACCTCACCCAGGTGCTGATCGCTAACCTGGCCGCGCGCCTGCACTCCCCGGCCTCGGTGGCAATCGGTGCGGTACTGGCGTTGTGGACCGTGGCGGCTCTGGCGGTGGTCAGCGGGCGCGGATTGCTGCGCTGGGCCAATGTCGTCGCCATCCGCATCGTGACCGCGGTAGTTCTCATCGGCCTGGGCATCGCGACCGGAATCCTCGCGATCATTGCGTAGCGGCTCATTAGCTGGCGGCGCAGCCGTTATCCCCGCCCGGCGAAGGGTAGGCGGATGGAAGCGCGGAGAATGCATGTGACGAGAGACGGCGAGCCGGCTGCGCCGGTCCGAATCGCAAGATGGAAGTCATGTCATGCCGCCAGCCTGGCTCACCGTAGTCGCATGGCTCTACCTATCAGTCTGTTTCTGCTGCGCCGGCATCATTTCCTACGACATTGCCGTTAACCATCGGCGCCAGCCGATGGGCGTGATGAACTACGTCTTCCCGATCACGGCGCTGTACTTCGGCCCGGCCGCGCTGGCGTTCTACTGGCGCTGGGCTCGTGCTCCTGCTCGCTCCGAGCCACAGATGGGGATGAGCCATGCGACAACTGCCATGGCGCCGGTGCCCGCCGTGGGCGGCGGACTGGCGCCTGGCGAGGAACTTCAGCACGAGATGGCGGAGCAGCACAGCCCCGGCCAGGCCCAGGTGCACGAGCGAGCCAGGCCGCGCTGGGTCACCATGGCGATCGAGGTGAGCCACTGCGGCGCGGGGTGCAGCCTGGGCGACGTTATCTCGGAGTTCGCCATCTTCGCGCTGGGCCTGGCCGTTGCCGGAGTCACGCTGGGAGCCGAGTACATCGGCGATTACCTTCTCGCCCTCGCGTTCGGCATCCTCTTCCAGTACTTCGCGATCGCGCCGATGCGAGGGCTCGGGGTCAAGGACGGCCTGATCGCCGCGGCCAAGGCGGACTTCATTTCGCTGACCGCGTTCGAGTTCGGCCTCTTCGGCTGGATGGCGGTCATGACGTACGTGCTGTTCCGGGCTCCGCACCACCTCATGCCCAGCTCAGCCGCATTCTGGCTGCTCATGCAGGTGGGTATGATGATCGGCTTCGCCACCTCCTGGCCCGCCAACGTGTGGCTGGTCAAGCGCGGCATCAAGATCCCCATGTAGGTGCCTGCGCGGCCCAGCGCGCCGTCCGTCACAAAGCGCCGCCATCAAAACCGGTTGTCCCGGTTCCGGGCCGGTGTCATCGTGCCACGGTGGATTTCACCGAGGACGACGTGGCCGCGCTCTACGACCAGATGTATGCCTGGCGCCCGGACCCAGGTACGAGCGAGGCGTTCTACACGCAGGCCGCGTTCGCCGCGAGTTCGGTGCTCGACGTCGGCTGCGGCAGCGGGATGATGCTGCATCACCTGCGCGAGGCCGGACACACCGGCAGGCTGGTCGGCATCGACCCGGATGCCGCCGCGTTGCGGCGGGCCCGGCGGCGCGCGGACCTGGCGATCGACTGGGTCGAGGGGACGGCAGCCGATATCCCATGGACGGACCAGTTCGAACTGGCAACGATGGCCAGCAACGGCTTCCAGTGCCTGATCGGGGATGACGAGGTGCAGGCGTCGCTGGCGGCGATCCGCCGGGCGCTGGTCGACGGCGGGCGGTTTCTCTTCGAGACGCGCCATCCGAAGGCTCGGGCGTGGGAGCACTGGGCCAGTGCCGCGCCAAGCCAGACCGAGTACGAGGGCCGTCAGCTCATGCAGTCGTGGCAGATCGAATCGGTGGTCGACGGGGTCGTGACGATGACCGAGACCACGAGCCAGCCCGACGGCGAGATCCTGCACGTCGGCCGGGGCAGGCTGCGCTTCCTCGACCTCGAGACGATCCTGGCGAGGCTGGCCGAAGCGCGATTTCTCGTCGAGGCGCAGCATGGCGACTTCAGCGCTGGCCCGATCACGCCGACCAGCCGCTCGATCGTGATCACCGCCCGCGCGGCGTAAAACTACAGCACCGGTGCCTGCGAGATCCGCACCATGTTGCCAGAAGGATCACGGAACGCGCAGTCTCGCGGTCCCCAGGGCTGCTCCATCGGCTCCTGAAGCACCTCGGCGCCGGACGCCCGCACCCTCTCGAAGGTCGCGTCGAGATCGTCGACGCGGAAGACGATATTCGGCAGTACGCCCTTGGTGAGCAGTTCCTGCAGAGCGTCGCCATCGGCCTGGGAGCGGCCTGCGTGCGGCTCCGAGATCACGATCTCAAGACCCGGCTGATCCGGGAGGCCGAGGGTGACCCAGCGGAACCCGCCAGAAGCGACGTCGTTGCGTAGCTCGAGGCCGAGCGCGTCGCGGTAGAAGCCGAGCGACTCGTCCGGATCGTTGACGGTGATGTGGCAGTACTGCAGTCCGATGGCCATGCGTCAACCCTAGGAGGCGGCCTCCTTGGCCGCTTCTCAGTTCCTGACCGGCGTGTGCCTGGTCGGCCGGGTACGAACTTTCGCGACGCACGCCGGCATCGCAATCACGGCGCTGTGCTCCCGGCTGCGATACGCGCTCGGCGTCTCCCCGACGATCTCGGTAAAGCGCGAGCTGAAAGAGCCCAGCGAGGTGCAGCCGACCGCCATGCACGCATCGGTCACGCTCATGCCGCCGCGCAACAGCGCCATCGCCCGCTCGATCCGGCGGGTCATGAGGTAGCTGTACGGCGTCTCGCCGTAGGCGGCCCGGAACTGCCGTGAGAAGTGCGCCGGTGACATGAGAGCATGCCGAGCCATGGTCGGCACGTCGAGCGGACGGGCGTACTCCCGGTCGATCAGATCCCGTGCCCGGCGCAGGTGCGCGAGGTTGGCGAGGTCCTGCGGGTTCACCGGTACGACGCTACCAGTCACCGCCTGAGAGCCCGCTGACATGCAGGAACGCCGTCATTTCATGCGCACAGGCTGAGCAAGCCGCCCGATCACCCCGCTCTCGGTCGGGTCGACCGTGTAATGCGACGGCAAGGTCTCATCGGTCCCGGCTGGCACGTTCGCCGCGCGGAACGCGACCGTGAGGACGAACGTGATCGCCAGGTTGATGACCAGGGCCGTGACGGCGATGTAGACCGTGTGGCCCAGGACGGGCGCGACGGACCCCCCGAAGTGGGAATTGGGCTGGCCGGCGACCGGCACGCGATAGGCCTCGATGGTCCCGTAGATCATCGCCGTAGCCCACCCGATGACCAGCGCCCATCGGTGGAACCAGCGCGTATACAGGCCGATGACGATGGCAGGGAACGTCTGCAGGATCCAGATCCCGCCGAGGAGCTGGAGGTTGATAGAGAAGGTCTTCGGTAGCGCGAATACGAAGGCCAGCGCGCCCGCCTTCACGATGAGCGAGGCGACCTGCGCGACCTTGGCCTGGTGCGAAGGGCTGGCATCGGGATGGACGAATTCCACGTAGAGATTCCGGGTGAACAGGTTTGCCGCCGCGATCGACATGATCGCCGCGGGCACCAGCGCGCCGATCACGATGGCCGAGTAGCCGATGCCGGCGAACCAGCTGGGGAACAAGTCCTTGAACAGGAACGGCACGGCCAGCTGCGCATTCTTGCCATTGGCCGAGACGTCGGACCTGACCGCCGGAGATGCCAGCGCCATGTAGCCGAGCAGGGCGACCAGGCCCAGCATCAGCGAGTAAGCGGGGAGCGCGGCCATGTTGCGCCTGATCACGCCGCGCCGCTTGGCGGCGAGCACACCGGTGATCGAGTGCGGGTACATGAACAGCGCCAGGGCCGAGCCCAGGGCGAGCGTCCCGTAGGCCCACTCGCCGCTCGGCATCGTGATGAAGGAGCCGTACGGCTGGCCCGTGGCGGGATTAGTCGTCGCCATATGAGCGGAAGCCACGCCGAAGATATGTCCCCAGCCGCCAAGCCTCGCCGGCAGGTAGAAGATGGCCACGACGATCATCAGGTAGATCAGCGTGTCCTTGACGAACGCGATCAGCGCGGGAGCGCGAATGCCGGACACAAAGGTGTACGCGGCCAGGAGCGCGAAGGCGATCAGCAGCGGCAGGTCCCTGATGATCGCGCTCGAAGAAGTGCTGCCGAATCCCGCGACGGTGAGGACGGCCTGAATACCGACGAGTTGCAGCGCGACGTACGGCATCGTGGCCAGGATTCCGGTGACCGCAATGACCACGCTGAGGCTGCGCGAGCCGTACCGGCCGCGAACGAAGTCGGC
>JASHUG010000140.1 GCA_030040155.1 Streptosporangiaceae bacterium
GTCAACCTGCTGCTGCGGGACTTCGCTGTCCCAGCGCGGGCGCACTCGCGCTGGGCCCGCGGCCGGGCACGCCGCAAGCGCGTCCTGTACATCTCCTCGCCGATCGGCCTGGGTCACGCCCAGCGGGACGTGGCGATCGCCGCCGAACTACGCAAGCTGCACCCGGATGTGGAAATCGACTGGCTCGCTCAGCATCCGGTCACCAGGGTGCTCGAGGCTCGTGGCGAGCGCATCCACCCGGCCAGCGTGCACCTGGCAAGTGAGTCCGGGCACATCGAATCCGAGTCAGCCGAGCACGACCTGCACTGCTTCCAGGCCCTGCGGCGGATGGATGAGATCCTGCTTGCCAACTTCATGGTCTTCCACGACCTAACCCAGGCCGAGGACTACGACCTGTGGATCGGCGACGAGGCCTGGGAGCTCGATTACTACCTGCACGAGAACCCGGAGCTGAAGTCGGCCGCCTATGCATGGCTGACAGACTTTGTGGGCTGGCTGCCGATGCCCGACGGCGGCGACCACGAAGCGCTCCTCACCGCGGACTACAACGCCGAGATGATCGAGCACATCGAGCGCTTCCCCCGGGTTCGCGATCGGGCCATCTTTGTCGGCGACCCCGATGACATCGTCCCGGGCACGTTCGGCCCGGGGATGCCGGCGATCCGCGACTGGACCGAGCGGCATTACGACTTCGCCGGCTACGTTACCGGCTTCGATCCGCGCCAGCTCGGGGACCGCGAAGCACTCGGCTACCGTGACGACGAGCGCGTCTGCATCGTGACGGTGGGCGGGTCCGGAGTCGGAGGCCATCTGCTGCGGCGAGTGATGGCCGCGTTCCCCGAGGCGAAGGCCCGCGTGCCCGACCTCCGGATGGTGGTCGTGGCCGGGCCGCGGATCGATCCCGCGAGCCTTCCGGTCCTGGACGGGCTGGAGATCCGCCCCTACGTCCCCGACTTGTACCGTCATCTGGCTTCCTGCGACCTCGCCGTGGTTCAGGGAGGACTCACAACGGCCATGGAGCTGACCGCGAGCCGGCGGCCATTCCTGTACTTCCCCCTGCGACACCATTTCGAGCAGAGCATTCACGTGCGCCACCGGCTGGACCGCTACCGCGCGGGGCGGTGCATGGACTTCGAGACCGCCAGCCCGGCCGACATCGCCGCGGCGATTGCCGGCGAGATCGGCCGCAAAGCGGACTGCCTTCCCGTTGCCGCCGATGGCGCCGCGCGTGCAGCCGCGCTGATCGGCGACCTCCTCTAGCAGAAGGCAGGGTCAGCACTCGACACTCGGGCTGGCCGGAACGCGCCGGCCGGCCCGGGATTATCCCGGCCGCCCGCAGGCCACGCGGCCTCACTCGTCCTCGAGATGCCCGTCTCTGCCGACGGCTGCGCCGTTCGTCGTGGACGACAGGGCCGAGCCAAGCTCACTGCGGCTGGTGATCCCGAGCTTGGGGAAGATGCGGTACAGGTGCGTGCCGATCGTGCGGTGAGACAGGAACAGCCGCTGCGCGATGTCTCGGTTCGATAGCCCTTGCGCGGCGAGCTGGGCGATCTGAAGCTCTTGGCCGGTCAGCTGGTCGCTGGCCGCGAGGTGGCGACGGCCGCTGGACTCCCCGGATGCCCGGAGTTCTCGGCGGGCTTGATCACCCCATGAGATGCAGCCCATGGCGTCGAAGGCGTCGCGGGCGTCCCGCAGCGGCGCGCGCGACTCGGCAATCCGGCGCCGGCGCCTTAGCCATTGGCCGTACGCCAGCAAGAGCCGAGCACGCTGGACCGGCCAGTGAGCGAGGTCGGCGGCGAATGCCTCGTCGAACCGGGCCGCGGCGTCCTGCGGGTCCTGGGCGAGCAGCGCGCGCGCGTGCCGCAGGCCCACTGCGATGCATGTTCCCTGAACGTCGCCGGATGCCGCTTCGACCTGCGCTACTCGCACTCGCGCTTCGCTGATCCGGCCGACGTGCAGCGCCGCTTCGGCAAGGTCGCCGATGACCCAGCACGCGATGACCGGGTGGTGTGCCGGGCTTGCCGGATCGAAGAGGCGCTCGGCGGCTTCGTAAGCCTCAGCGTGCTTGC
Source organism: Streptosporangiaceae bacterium (assembly GCA_030040155.1). Lineage (GTDB taxonomy): Bacteria > Actinomycetota > Actinomycetes > Streptosporangiales > Streptosporangiaceae > JAJYUU01. The sequence continues at coordinate 2,070 of JASHUG010000140.1, forward strand.
CGGTTCCGAGTGCGGCGAGGATCCGGCCCGATTGTGCGAACGCGACGCTGATGTTCGCCCCGGTCGGCACCGCGATGCTCTCGGCCCGCGCCGCGGCTCGCTCGGCCGCGTCCCGGTCGCCGCGGATCCCGGCGATGACCGAGTCGACGGTGTCGGCCGCTGCGACCCATTGCGGCTCGCTGAGCTCCGTCGCCAGGCGCCTGGCCTCCTCGGCCGCCGGGATCGCCACGCCCCAGCCGGCAACCTGGGCGGCCATGTGTCCCTGCAGCGTGAGCATGCGCGGCAGATGCCCCAGCCGTCCTTGCGCTCGCAGGCCCTCGATTGCCTCGCCCAAGAACGTCGCCGCCAGATCAAAGGCTCCCACGGCCACGGCGGCCGGCCCCAGGTACCGGGCAGCGTCTGTGTCGCGGTGAATGTCCGCCGCGGCCTGCCGGAGGCGCTCGAGTATTGCTGGTGCCTTTCCGAACGGGTCGGCATAGGCCTGGATCGCAAGGATCCTGAGGTCAGCCGACTCGGGCGTCCCCAGGCGGTCGGCGGCCTCGATGAGAACCTTGCGTGCCATGGGCGCCGGATCCACCATCCACGCCCGCGAGGCGATAAGCCAGGCCATGTCGAGTTGCAAGTCGCGATCGCCTGCCTGGCCGGCCCGCTCGGCGGCGGCGATCAGTGATGCGGCCCGCGGCCCGCGGCCCGTCGCCGAGCGGCCGCGCGTGCAGCACTTCGTCAAGCCACACGGCGCGTGCTCGCTCAGCCGGATCGGGATCGAGCTGCCCTACCTCATGCAGAATCGGCACGACCAGGTCGCGCTGGCCCAGCTCAAAGGCGAGCCCGGCCGCGGCGAGCAGCCGCCGGGCGCGCTGCCCGGCCGGGCTCAGCTCCGCTGCGCGCTGCAAGCCTGTCACCGCGACAGCTAGTGCGCCGCGCCGCCGCGCTCGCCTAGCTGCCTCCTCCAGCTCATCGGCGATCTGCTCATGGGTGCCGCTGATCAATGCCGCGCGATGCCAGGCGCGCCGGTCCGGGTCGCCGCGCAACGTCTCCGCGAGGGCCTCGTGCACTCGCCGGCGGCGCAGCACGCCCGCGGTCTGGCGGACCGCCGAGCGGATCAGCGGGTGGCGGAAGCGCACGCTATCCAGGTCAAGGTCGATGACCGCGGCCTCGGCTGCCGGCTCGAACAGATCAGGCCCCAATTTGCCGCCGGCCACCGCGCCGGCAGCCTCGAGGATCTCGCTGAGACCCTCCTGGTCGCTGAGCGCTGCAACTAGCAGCAGCAGCCGGGTCGCGTCAGGCAGTTCGGAGACGCGGGCGGTGAAGGCCTGCTCAAGCCGCTGGGTGAGCGGCAGCGATCCGGGCGCAACCGGTTCCAGCCGTGCCGCCGTGACCGGCAGCTCCATCAGGGCCAGCGGATTGCCGACCGCCTCGTTCAGCAGCCGGTCACGAACCAACGGGGACAGCCGCGGTGCCGATGCGTCCAGCAGGCTCATCGCCGCAGCAGGCGCCAGGCCGCTCAGCCGATGCTGCGGCAGCCCCGCGTCGACCAGCGGCGACGGATAACCCTCGCGCACGGCGGCCAGCAGCACAACCGGATCGGCCTGCAGGCGACGGGCGACGAACGCGAGCAGTTCGGTGGTCGGGCGGTCCAGCCACTGCGCGTCCTCGGCCAAGATCAGCAGCGGTGCGTCGGTTGCGACCTCACCAAGCAGATCAAGAACAGCCATCGCGATCCGGAATCGACCCGGCGCCGGATCCGGGCCGAGCCCGAAGGCCGCGTCGAGTACGGCGCGGTCGGCCCCGGACAAGTCCGCCATGCGAAAACGCAGCGGGCGGAGCAGCTGATGAAGGCCCGCAAACGGCAGATGCGCCTCGGACCGCACTCCGGTCGCGCTCAGCACCATGAAGCCGCGTTCGCGTGCGAGCGCAGCCGCCGCGGCTAGCAGCCGGGACTTGCCGATACCCGGCTCGCCGTACAGCACGAGCGCGCCGCCGCCATCCTGGACTCCATCGAGCAGCGCAGCCAGCAGCTCGATCTCGGCGTCCCGGCCGAGCAGCGGCCCAGGGTTACTCGCAGCAGTGGACATCGGAGAACCGTCCTCCTCGCAGCGCAGGCAGACCTGCAGGCGCCCGAGCAATCCACCGGCGGCAGACGCGCCGCCGGCCGACATGGCCGATCGACTGTGCCGCCCGAACTGCGTCACGAACTAAGTCAAGTGACGAATGCGCCGCTCGTGCACGCGAGCCTACCGTCCTGGTATCCGCCCATCTCACGAGGAAGAAGGTTCACGATGGGTCAGGCACTACGGAATGTCGTTCTCGTACACGGAGGATTCGTCGACGGTTCCAGCTGGCAGGGCGTCTATGAGTCACTCAGCGGCGACGGCTTCCGGGTCAGCATCGTGCAGAACCCAACCGTGTCGCTGCAGGGTGACGACGAAGCCACCCGGCAGATCATCGACGCCCAGGACGGGCCTGTCGTTCTGGTCGGCCACTCCTATGGCGGCGCGGTCATCACCGAAGCCGGCACGCACCCGGCTGTTGCGGCCTTGGTCTATATCTCCGCATTCGCGCCAGACCAGGGCGAGTCGGTCAACTCACTCATCACCGGTTTCCCGGCCGCCGGCCCGCAGCCGCCGATCCTGCCGCCCAGGGATGGCTTCCTGTTCCTGGACCGGGACAAGTTCCACGCCGCGTTCTGCGGCGACCTGCCTGCTGCCCAGGCCGCGTTCATGGCCGACTCGCAGGTCCCCTGGGGAGTGGACGCGACCGCCCAGACGATCACCAGCCCGGCATGGCGGACCAAGCCAAGCTGGTATCTGCTCACGACGGAGGATCACATGATCCCTCCGGCCGCACAGCGCACCATGGCCGAGCGCGCAGGGGCGGAGGTCACAGAGGCCCAAGGCAGCCACGCGGCCTACGTGTCCCAGCCTGCTGCGGTGGCCGCCCTTATCCGCCGGGCCGCCACGGCCGCGAGCATCCGGCAGTAGCCGGCTTGCCGCACCCCGGTTCTTGATGCCCAATGCGGCCGCCTGCGGCGGTCGCAGGCGAACGGAAGGAAACGCGACTATGAGCATCCGTCCCACTCTGAAAACAGCCGGCTCGCTCGCCCTCGGCATACTCGCTGTCGGCGCCGTGCAGTCGGGCCTCACCCTGGCAATGACGCCAGAAAACGGGACCGCGCCCGATGGATGGGTGCCGATGCCCAATCCCGCCGACGGCAGGATGACCAGCCCGCCGCTGCCGGCCAATCTGGCCGCGGCGGAGCGTGAACACCTGGAGACCTTCGATGTGCTGGATTTCGAGGTGTTCTCCAACCACGACTGGGCCCGCCTGAGCGAGAGTCACGCCAGGAACATCCGCGTGCACTTCCCCGACGGCCACTACACCGACGGCATCGACAAGCACATCGCGGACATGGCTTCCTGGGCTGCATGGGCACCCGACATAGCGATCCGTGTCCATCCGCTGCGGCTGGCCAAGGAGAACCTCACTGCCGTCATGGGAGTGATGAAGGGCACGTTCAGCCGGCCGATGCCGGATGGCAAGGGAGGCACTATCGCGCCTACCGGCAAGGCGTTCGCCGTCAATATGGTCACCGTCGGGATCTGGAACCGCCAGGGCACGATGGACGAGGAGTTTCTGTTCTGGGACAACCAGACCTTCTACGGCCAGATGGGCGTGGCCTGACCTGGGCCGCTCGAGGGAGGCATGGATCATGCGGATTGACGTTCATTCGCACTACTGGACCGACGACTACCTCGACCTGCTGGTCGACCTCGGCCACACTGACACGGGCACTCAACGCGGCCTTGGCGCCGGCGGCGGCAAGGAGATCGAGGCCCGGTTGCGGCTGATGGACCGGGCCGGAGTGGAACTTCAGGTCCTGTCCGCCTCACCTCAGCAGCCGTACGGCGAAAACCGCGCCAAGGCCGTCGCGGCGGCCCGGTACGTTAACGACCAGTACGCCGCCCTGGTCGATCAGTTTCCTGACCGCTTCCTGGCTTTCGCCGCCACCCCGATGCCGCACGTCAGCGAGTCGATCGCGGAACTTGGACGTGCCTTGGACGAACTGCACATGGTCGGCGTCTCCATGAATACGACGATCCTCAACCATGCCCTGGTCGAGCCACGTTTCGAGCCGATTCTCGCCGAACTGGACCGGCGGGCGGCGGTTCTGTATCTGCACCCGGCGGGAAACGGCGCCTGCACTCCGCTGATCAGCAACTTCAACCTGACCTGGATGGTCGGTGCGCCATTGGAGGACACGATCTCCATCATGCAGCTGATCACGCGCGGCGTTCCCGCTCGCTACCCGAGGATAAAGATCATCAACTCCCACCTTGGCGGTGCGCTGCCAATGCTGCTTCAGCGGGCCGACGACCAGTACCAGTGGGAGGCACCGCAAACACCGGAGCGGCCCAGCATCGCAGCCCGCCGGATGTGGTACGACAGCGTCGGGCATGGCCACGTCCCGGCCTTGCGGTGCGCGATCGACTCGTTCGGTGCCGACCGCCTGATGCTGGGCACGGACTTCCCGTACGAGGCAGGCGACGTCTTCGTCCGGGCCATCAACTACATCACCGATCCGCGGATCACCGACCGCGAGGCCAGCGCCATCCTCGAGGGCAACGCCACCGCCCTTTTCGGCATCAGCACGCCGGCGAGCGGCGCACCAGCCGATCACCCAGACGCGTGAACACGCCCGGCTACCCCTCGCGGCGGTCCGGGCGGATCTCGTCGGCCCGAATGCGGACAACCTCAACCCTTCAGCCGGACGCCCGACTTCAGTTGCCAGGAAGGCCTCGGGGGGGATCGGCATGATCAGCGGGCAGGGCCAGGGCGGGATCGAGCTCCCGGCACGGGCTTCCGCGTTCGCGATGGTCTTGATCTGTGCCGCGCAGTTCGTGCTGCAGCTGGACTTCAGCATCGTCAATGTCGCGCTGCCGACCGTTCAGCGGGAACTGCATATGCCGGCGGCTGAGCTGCAATGGATCGTGACGGGATACGCGCTGACGTTCGGGTCGCTGCTGCTGGCTGGCGGCAGGCTTGCCGACCTGCTAGGGCGGCGCCGGATGCTGATCTGCGGCCTTGTCCTGTTCGCAGTGGCGTCGCTGGCATGCGGCCTGGCGCAATGGCCGATCATGCTGATCACCAGCCGCATCGTTCAGGGCGCGGCCGGAGCCCTGGTCTCGCCGGCTGCGCTGTCGCTGCTGACGACGACCAACCCGGAAGGACCAGCCCGGAACCGGGCGCTGGCGATCTGGCAGGCCACGACCGCCGGAGGGGCTACCGCGGGAATCATCGCCGGCGGACTGCTTACCCAGTACCTGGGCTGGCGAGCGGTGTTCCTGGTCAATCCGCCCCTGATCGTGATCATGCTCACCCTGGCCGGGCGGCTGCCGGCCGGCCAGCCCGCGGGCGGTCAGCGGCTGGACGTGCCCGGCTCGGTCCTGGTGACCACCGCCGTCGCGGCCCTGATCTTCGGGCTGAGCAACGGCCAGCAGAACGGGTTCGGATCGCCGGCGACAGACGCCGCTCTGCCAGCGGCGGCGCTTCTCGGCGCTGCGTTCATCTGGGTCGAGCGGACTGCCGCGTCACCGATGTTGCCGCTGCAGATTCTGGCCGCGCGAACCCGGCGGGCCGCGGTGGGCGCCATGCTGCTGATAGGAGCGGTACTGGCGGGCTACGTCTACTTCGTTTCGCTGTACCTGCAGAAAGTCCGTGGGTTCACCCCCCTTGAGACAGGGCTAGCCCTGGTCCCGTCGACGGTGCTGGTCGTCCTTACCTCGACGCTGCTGACCCGCAGGCTGCTGACCCGGTTCAGCATCAAGACCGTGCTGCTCGCGGGGCTGGCCGCCATGACCGCGGGACAGCTATGGCTGGCCCAGATCTCGGCCGGATCCAGCTACGCGACGGCCGTGCTGCCTGGCCTGCTGCTCACCTCGCTAGGTATCGGCCTGGCGCTGCCCACCGCCTCAATCGCCATCACAGCAGGCGTTCAGGGTCGTGACCAGGGCCTCGCCGGCGCCCTGTTCACCACCGGCCAGCAGATCGGCGCCGCAGTCGGGCTCGCTATCCTCGCGACCGCCGCGGCCGCGCGCACCGCACACGCTTCCGGCTCGCTGGTCGCCGGGTACCGACTCTCGTTCCTGATCGCCACCGCGCTCGCCCTCTTCGCGGCAGTCCTGGTGACCTGGCAGCTCAGCCCGCGCGACAGCCAGCGGGAACTCGCCCGCCAGCAGCCAGGGCACGGAATCCCGCCGACAACGCCCGCCGAAGCGCAACTGCGCAAGTGCTGAGAGCACCCATAAGGCCACTGAGTTGGGTGTCCTGGCTGCGGCAAGAAGGCATAATGCCGTCATGTGAACCGGACTGGCAGAGTATTCGTATGAATAGCGAATGCCGAGATTTCCTAATGGCCGAGCTACTCGGTCGCTTGCGGCGGGTCGGCAGGGCACCAATCCCAACTGGGTCACTTCACAGTAAGAGAGGGCGAAACAAATGAAGTCAGTCAAGTTGAGCCGAAGCGTACAGATAACTGGCGTCTCCGGCATTCTGCTCCTGGTTGGCCTACTGGCGTTTCCCTGGTACTCGGTGAGCGCATTCGGCGTCACGGCGACGGGAACAGCAGTTCAGTACGATGGCTCCTGGGCTGCAATCCTGGGGCTTATTGTCCTGATTGCACTGCTCGGCACCATCGCCCTCCGGAGGTTCACTTCGACCGAACTGCCCGACCTTCCTATTTCCTGGTCGGCGGCCGAGCTGTATGCGGCAATCACTGTCGCGGTCTTCATCGCTATCAAGTTTCTGTCGCATATCGGCAACTTTGGCTGGGGCTTCTATGTCGACGTCCTGCTGACCATAGGTCTGGTCTACGGCGCGGTGCAGCTCACGAGAGATGCACCAGCCAACTCCGCCAGCAGCGAGACTGGGGCCGAGCCGACAACCTGAGCACCGCTGGCCGCCGCGGCATACGGCAGCGGAGCGAGAAGCTGGCACGTGGCGGTTGGGATATCGGCCCTGACGATGCTGAAATCCCAGCCGCCTGTGCTGCCCGCTATCCCGGGCCGGGCCGCCCGATCAAGGGCACCCGTGAGACGCCCGGCCCAGCGCTGAGCCACAGCTCACGGAACCACCATGCCCCGCCTAGCCATCGTTGTAGCTGTAGGTCGTGTCGCAGGTCAAGCCGCTCGGCGCGGTGCCACCGATGAGGAAGTAGGGCGGGTAGACCACGTTGTCGCCAGTGCATACTCTGGGGCCGGACATTGTGCCGCTGACCAATTCGCTGGCGCTGAATCCGTTGTTGACCTGCAAGCCGATGCCGCTGTCGCCGATCTGGGTCGGGTTGCCGCCCGGGTAATCGGGCGTGATCGCTCCGAGTAGCACGACCCAGGCGTTCAGCGTGTTCGGCGCGGCCGGGGTCAGGCTCAGTTCTTCCTGCGTCCCCTGACCGTCGCCCTCGTTGACGCAGGTGTAGCCGCTGGTGGTCTCGTAGACGAAGATCTGCTCCAGCGCTGCATCGCCCTGCGGGTCGGACTGCAGGTTGATGGCGAAGTTCACCGAAAGGTCGGAATTCAAAGTCGTCACGATCGTCACCGGGATCACGAGGTTATCGTTGGCCGGGGTGTTTTCCGTGCCGAGCGCACAGTTCTGCGCAGCCGCTGAGACTGCTGGCAGACTGCTCTCGGTGACCGGCGAGCCGAAGCCGAGCGTCTGGGTCTCCGAGTCGCCCTCGTTGCCTTTGTAGTTGATCGTGGCACCGACCGTGCTGGCCGGAGCAGGCGGCGGTGGCGCCTGCGAGTTGGTCTGGACGGGCGGCGGCGGCGTGCCCGTTGACACAAGCGGGGATCCGGTTGACGGCGGAGCGGTGCTGGTGCCGCACGCGGTTAATCCCAGCGCGGCTATGATCGCTGCCGCGAGGAATGTCTTTGTCACGATCGCTCTCCGATCATTACTCCCCCGCTTCCATGGTGATCTTGGAAATGCGGCTGCCGTCCAACCTGGGTGCCTCGCAATGCACGCGAGGCATACCAGGTAAATGGCGAGGCCGTAGGTGCCGTGCTGCAGCGATCTGGAAGCGCCGCGTCTGGTCCACGTGTGCTCGCCCGCGGACGTCGACGGCCGTCATGGCGAGCGCTCGGCCTGTCAGCGCAGGGCGCCATGCTCCCCCCACGAATTGCTCAGGTGAACAACCTGTATAAGAAGGACATCTGACCGACCGGTCCGGTTTACATCGGGCCGAGGGAAAGCTGCCTAATGCGGCTGGTTGACAAACTGAATACCGACCGTCACCGGCTTCGATCGAATGCGCTCATGGCTCCCTGCTATGACGGCGGCTGTCAAGTGGCATCGCGTCCGGGATGCCTTCGGGGAAGCGCCGGCGCTTGTCGGTGTCAACGTTGTTCGTCCGGTTGGGAGCTGAGCGTTGGCGCGCCGCGCAGATCTCCGCGCTTCTGCCTCACGAATGACGGCCATGCTCGGCGTTCGACCTCGGCGAGGCGCGCATCCGCGTGCTCCGGAGCGGGCTGACAGTGGGCCTGGCCCACTCACGCCGGCAGGCGCAGGTCCAGCCCGAGCCAGTTCGCCAGTTCCCTGATCTCGTGGTGCACGGCGGCGGCCATGGCTTTCCCGAACGGCACGTCCTGGTGGATCGCGTTGACCCGGAGCACTCCGTACACGCGGTCGGCGGCCGCGTCGACCTTGCCCACCAGCTTGTCGCCATACAGGACCGGCAGGGCCCAGTAACCCCACCGGCGCCTGGCTGCTGGCTTGTACATCTCCAGCTGGTAGTCAAACTCGAAGAGTTCCGTCATTCGTTTGCGGTCGAAGACCAGCCGGTCAAGCGGGGACAGGAGCGCTGCCCGACCGGAGAACGGCTGGCCGAGCTGCGCTTGGTCAACACGCCACTCACCCTTGACGCCCTGCACAACGGCCGGCTCGCCAACCTCACCGACATCCGATGCCTCGATCGGGCACTCGGGCCCGTGTGCTCGTGCGATGCCCAGCGACCGCAGACGCCGCTCGGCACGAATCTGCCGCGCCTTCGGGACAGGCACCATCGCGTCATTGGGGTAAACGCGCTCGGCCAGGTCCCAGAGCCGGTCGCGCCCTCGCCACCCGGCCATCGCCACCTCGCCGCGCCGCACGAGGAAGTCCAGCAGCACGGAAACGTTGCGGTTATTGGTCCAGCCGGTGGACTTCCACGCAACCTTGCAGGTGTCCGGCAGCTCACGCGCCGGCAGCGGTCCGTCGGAGCCCAGCCGGTCGAGGATGTCAATGCGACACCTATCGTTGGCTGCGAGCCACCCGAGCGTACCCGCCCGCCGCCCCGCAGTCGGCCCTGGTCCGGGCCACTCGGCCATCTCCGCGGTGTACAGCGCCAGGTCCGCGCTGGGCCGGATCATCCCGCGCACCTCGATCAGCGTGCGGTCCCTGAGCGCGAAAGCAAGGTCAGCGGGCGAATACGACGCGCCCAGGCGACTCCAGCACACCAAGTCGGCGTTCGGCGCCACAGCCGCAGTCAGGTCAGCCTGCAGCAATGTCAGATGGCGCACGACGTCGAGCAACTCGGTCGGCCGCTCGCTGTCGAGCAACTGGGCCCGCACGGCAATGCGCCGCGCATCGGTCTTCGAAAGCACGTGAACAGCCATTGATCGCCAGAGGCGCAGCGCCCGCCCGGGGCGCTCACCCAACCCCCTCTCCATCCGCACATGCAGTTTCGCGCATACGGCGTGACCTGAACATGGCGCAGGCAGTGATCTTGGCAGTCGGCGACTTTCCGTCCGCTGGCGGGGTGAGGTGGGAAGGGCTCCCCTTGTCCTGGGCACACGCGGCTGTGCAGCATGTTCGACAGGTTGCTATGTAGGGAGTGGCGGTCGTGCTGGTGGATCTGAGTGTGCCTGCAGGTGCCCGCCGCCGGATGACGGTGGCGGGGCCGCGGCGGCGTGCGGTCGTGGCGCTGCTGGCGGCGTTGGTGTGCGTAATGCTGGCCGGGAGCGGGGTGTCGCTGGCGGCCGCGGGCGGGCGTGCGGCGGCGGCGGCGCGGATCCGGTGGGGCCGGGCAGAGCAGGTGCCGGGGCTGGCGGCGCTGAACAAGGGCTATGACTCCGGGATCAGCTCGTTGTCGTGCTGGGCGGCGGGTGACTGCGCGGCGGGCGGGTCCTATACCGATGTGCATCGACATGTGCAGGCGTTCGTGGCGAGCGAGCGCAACGGCCGGTGGGGCACGGCCGAGGAGGTGCCGGGCACAGCGGCGCTGAACAAGGGCGGGAACGCGCGAGTCGGCTACGTGTCGTGCGCGCGGACGGGCGCATGCGTGGCGGTGGGGACCTACACGAGCAAGGCCGGGAACCAGCAGTGGTTCACCGCGGGCGAGCGCCGCGGCCGGTGGGGCAAGGCAGCGCCGGTGCCGGACCCGGCGCTGAACCAGGCCTCGATCAGCACGGTATGGTGCGCGGCTGGGGGCCTGTGCGCGGCGGGCGGGTCATTTGACAACCTCAGCAGCACCGACGGGGCGTGGCTGATGACCGAAACGTACGGCCGCTGGCACCGGGCGGTGGAGGTGCCGGGCCTGGCCGCGCTGACCGTGCCGGGCGGGACCGACGCTGTCACCGCGGTGGCGTGCACGTCGGCGGGCAACTGCATCGCCGGCGGCAGTTACGTCTTCACCACCACCGCCCCTGTCAACACGCCGCCGTACTACGCATCCTCAACGGGGACCTCGGTTTTCGTGATAACCGAGAAAAGAGGGGTGTGGGGCAGCGCCGAGGAGGCGCCCGGCATGATGAGCCTGAACGGGGGCTGGTCCGCCGGACTCGCCCTGCTGTCGTGCCCGTCAGCGGGCAACTGCACCGCCGCCGGCGGCTACCTGCCGATACCCGAAGGCGCGGAAGAGGCCTGCGATCCCGCAGATCCAACCTGCCCGTCTGTATGGGCAATCAGCGAGCGGAACGGCACCTGGCGGAACGCGCATGGCACCGACCTCGGCTACGGCGACGCCCTGACCTGCCCGTCGCCCAGTGACTGCGTGCTGGGCGGGGACACCGCCAACTTCAGTAGCTTCGCGCGTCTGGTGACCGAGACTAATGGCACGTGGGGCAACCTGCTGAAGCTCAACGGTACGTCGGTCACTTCGGTGTCCTGTTCATCGCCGGGCTACTGCGCCGCCGGCGGCGAAAACAACGAGAACAGTACGTTCGTTGCCACCGAGCGGAGCGGTAGATGGGGCAAGGCAATAACACCCGCCGGAATACCAGCCCAGTACAGCCCCGACGTCAACAACCCCAACTACACCGGTGCGCTAGTCATCGCGGTGTCCTGCCCGCCCAAAGTCGACCTCTGCACCGCCGCCGGGTACTACCAGGGCCCTAAGGGCGGCTTGCGCGCATTCATCGTCAGCCAAAGCAGATAACAGCCGGTCGCTCCGTCCCAACGTGGCGAGCACGGCTCCTCGGGCCGCTCGTCCGGGGGTTGTCGTCGGCCAGCAGGGATCTCAGGTCCTTGCATCGGCTACTGGCTCAGTGAAATCAGCACCCGGCTCCAGGCGGTGCCGTTCCAGCGGAGGATGAGCGCGGCATCGGTCTGCGACGTGTCCGGGCAGTGCGCTAGGCACTGGTAGCCGACGGCCCAAGCGCTGGCGGCGGACGGAGCGGTCACGGCCCAGGAGCGCGTCCCAGATTCCCGACCGCGGAGTAGGCACCTGCCGCCACACGCTACCGTTCCACCGGGCGATCAGTGTTCCCGGTCCCGTACCGCCCGAGCCGACCGCCCAGGCGCTGCGGGCGGTTCCGGCGGCCACGGCCAGAAAGCCAGCACCGCCACCAGCCTGCCGGTCCGGCGGGTCAGGGCTGGGCACCCGCGCCCATCGGGTGCCGTTCCGGTGCAGGATCAGCGACACGGTGGCGCCGTTATTGCCCTCGAAGCTGCCGACTGCCAGACGCTGCGGGCCGAGGCGCCGGCAACAGCGTCCAGGATGGTCGGAGGAATGAGGCTCGGTCACGACCTTCCACGCCTTGCCATTCCAGTGCATCGTCAGTTCCCGCCACCCGCCGCCCGTCGGGACTCCCCAGCCGACGGCCCACGCGCTGCGCGGGGACAGCGCCGTTACGCCCGGGAGGACATCGCTGACTGCCAGCGGATCGGGGCTCGGCACCCGCGTCCACGCCCGGCCGTTCCAGTGCAGAATCAGGGTCTTATACGACCAGGTCTGGCCGACCGCCCACGCATCGCGCGCGGACGTGGCGGCAACCCCGTACAAAGCCCGGCCATCGGCCAGGGCCTGGGGGTCCTGCCGTCGCCAGGCCGAGCCATTCCAGTGCAGGATCAGCGGCTTGTCGGTCTTGTCAGAGCAGTCATAGCCGGTACAGCCGACCGCCCAGGCGTTGCTGACCGAGGTCGCGGCAACACCACGCAGGACGCCACGGAACAGGAAACTCGCTGCGCCGCCCGGCCCGCGGGCTGCCGCATTCGCGGCGCCGGCCAGAGCCGAGGGGAAGCGGATGCGCGAGATTGAGCTGGCTGTAGCGGACAAGATCGTGAACCGATCCGCGGCGGCGAGGCACATATGTCCACGCAGCCCGCTGACCAGGCGACACGGCCAGCGTCTCGTATCTCAGGCCTGGCTGGCGCACACGCCAGGTACCGCCGGTTGTCTCGTCTGACGACCGGTCCATGGCAGGCGGCGTCCCGCCCGGCTCGTAGAGTTGCCTGTGTGAGCGAGTTGAAGAGCCGTGTCCACGATCTCCTGCCGGACCTGCTAGATGACCTTCGGGCGCTGGTCCGGATCCAGTCCGTCAGTGCCGATCCCGAGCGCCTGGGAGAGGTGGAGCAATCCGCGCGTAGGACGGCGGATCTGCTGGCCGCCGAGGGCGTCGACGCCGAGATCGTGCGAGCTTATGTCGGTGCCCCTCCGGCCGTGATCGGCGAGCGGAAGGGACCGGAGGGAGCTCCGGTGGTCCTGCTGTACGCGCATCATGATGTCCAGCCCGAGAATGACCTGGCTGACTGGGACAGTCCGCCGTTCGAACCCGTCGTCCGCGGCGAGCGCCTGTTCGGCCGGGGAGCGGCCGATGACAAGGCAGGGATCGCGGCGCACGTGGGTGCGCTCCGTGCCCTCGGCGATGACCTACCGGTCAGCGTGCGGTTCTTCATCGAAGGCGAGGAGGAAGTCGCTTCCCGGACGCTGCCCGATCTGCTGCGCCAGTACCGCGACCGCCTGTCCGCGGACGTCATCATCATCGCCGACGCGGGGAACTGGGACATCGGCGTCCCGGCCCTCACGACCAGCCTGCGCGGCTTGGTCCGCATGGACGTCGAGGTGCGCACGCTCACGCACGCCGTTCACTCGGGCATGTGGGGCGGCCTTGTCCCGGATGCCATCATGGCGCTTACCAGACTGCTGACGACGCTATGGACCGAGGACGGCGGCCCGGCCGTCGACGGCCTCGTCTGGACTCCCGCTGCAGACGTCGACTACCCCGAAGAGCGGTTGCGCGCCGAATCCGGGGCCGCGGCTGGGACGAGCTGGATCGGCACCGGTTCCGCCGTCGAGCGCATGTGGACCCGGCCCGCCATCACGGTCACCGGGCTGGACGCGCCGAAGGTCGCCGGCGCCTCCAACACCCTCGTCCCTGTCGCGCGCGCCCGCGTGACCGTCCGCATCGCGCCGGGGGACACCACGGCGAATGCCGCCACTCGTCTCCGCGAACACCTCGAAAAGCACGTCCCGTGGGGTGCCCAGCTGACGACCACGGTCGTTGATGCGGGCGAGCCGACGGTGTTGCCCACGGCGGGACCGGCCTACGACGCCGCGCGGTCCGCCCTGACCGAGGCGTGGGACGGCACGGCGCCGGTCGGCATGGGCAGCGGCGGCTCGATCCCGTTCATCGCGGAGTTCCAGGAGGCGTTCCCTGGCGCGACTGTCCTGGTCACTGGCGTCGAGGACCCCGACACGCGCGCGCACGGCGCGAATGAAGGACTGCACTTGCCGGAGTTCGAGCGCGCAGTTCTCGCCGAGTCCCTCTTGCTCCAGCGCCTGGCCACGTAACTCCGTCAGCCCGCGCAGTCGCACGCGATAAACCCGGTGACGTCGGTAGTCAATCCCGCGATGATGGCCAACATGGACGAGGTCGAGGTCGTCGTCGCCCATAGCGAGCGCGCGACCCTGCGCGTCGGCGGCGTGTTCGTGAAGATCGACGCTGATCAGACCCGCATCGACGTCGAGGTCGAGGCGATAGCGATGGCGCCGATCCCGACCCCGGAGGTCCTGTGGCGCAAGCCGCCCGCGCTTGCACTTGCCGCCCTCCCAGGCACGGCACTCGGCCACCTCGGCGAGCCATCGACCGCGTCGGCGGCCGCGTGGGCCGCGGCCGGAGCCGCCGTGCGGATGCTGCACGACGCGCCGTTGCCGCCATGGCCGGGCCCGAGCCTCGACGAGCTCGCATCGCGGCTCGACGGCGAGTGCGAGTGGCTCGTCGCCAACGACGTCCTTCCCGCCGACCTGGTCACACGCAACCGCGCGCTCGCCGAGACTGTGCTCCGGCCGTGGATACCGGTGTTCATCCACGGCGACCTGCAGGTCGACCACGTCTTCGTCGACGGTGACGAGGTCACCGGGATCGTCGACTGGTCCGAGGCCTCCCAGGGCGACGCGCTCTTCGACATCGCCACCCTCACGCTCGGACACCAGGAGCACGTTGGCGACGTCGTCGCCGGCTATGGCAGCGACGTCGACCGCGACCTCATCCGCGCATGGTGGTCGTTGCGATCCCTGACTAACGTCCGCTGGCTGGCCGAGCACGGCTACGGCTCGCCCGAGGAGTTCCCCGAGGTCGCCGTGCTGCGGTCCTGGTCGTGAGGCTGCACGAGCCCGCCTGCTACGGGTGTCCGTTCTGCCGTGATCGCCGGGCCATCTCCCGGAACCGAGCGCCCTCGGGACCGACGAGGTTATGGTCCTCGATCCGCCAGGTACGCCTTCCGCCGATACCCAGCAACTCGAGGAATCCGATCGCTTTACCGAGCGCGCCACAGACCCGCCGAGCCGACTGCCACCCTTCCTGGCGCGGCGACGCCGCGGAGTCGGACCGCTACCGCCGCTATGACCGGCCTCCAGCGGCCGTCGCGGGCTCACCTGTACGCCGCCAGATAATTGAGGAGCGGTTCCCGCCACTGGTCATTATCCTGGCCGGGTGCGTGTGCCCGGCTGCAGCCGCGCGAGCAGGCTGCGAACGAAGGCGATGACGGCCTCACCTGCAGTCCGCCGCTTCCCAAATGCGTCGGAGGAAGCGGCGGGAGACACGGCGCGTACCCTCCCTCCCTCTGAGGTGAGTTCTGGCGCGCACTGAGTCCTCCTGCCTTCACGGGCCAGGAGGCACGCGATGCTCGACCCGCATCGCCCGGTACTGACACCTGCAGGAATCAGGCATCCCAGGGTTCAGGAGTTCCTCGCAGTCAAGCGCCGTCCATCCGGCGGCGTCCCCACGGGCCCAGTGGCCCTGGCGGGCATGTGGATGATCGGGCAGGCGCTCGCGGCCGGGGTGAAGCTCCAGGCCGTCTTTGTCTGCCCTGCGCTGATGGACACAGCAGAAGGGCTGGCTCTTACAAGCGCGGCCATGAGTATGGGAGCCGACGGGTATGAGGTGAGCCAGAGAGTCCTGTCCCGCCTGGCCGGCCGGGATCGCCCGGACGGCATCACCGCCCTCGGCGAGGTCCCGCGGCGAACGCTCGGCGACATCCGCATCGGCAGCCGCACCCGGGTGGTAATCGCCGACGGCTGGGACCTGCCAGGCAACCTCGGGACGCTGATCCGGTGCGCCGATGGGGCCGGAGCGTCGGGGGTGCTGGTTGTCGAGCAGGGTTTCGGGCTCAGCCACCCGCTTGTCTTCAGGGCAAGCATGGGCGCGGCGCTGACCATGCCGGTAGTCGCCGTCGGCCGCGCGGCAGCCAGACGGTGGCTGCACCACCACGCTTTCCGTATCGTTGCCGCCGATCCCGCCGGGAGTTGTTCCTACCGAGACGTCAATTATCGCGGCCCGCTGGCGATCGTCATCGGAAGTGAACGGCGCGGCCTTGGCCCCGACTGGCTCGCCGCTGCCGACAGCATCGCCGCCATCCCGATGCTTGGCAGCTGCGACTCGCTCAATGCCGCCGTCGCCGGAGCCCTCCTCCTTTACGAGGTGCTCGCACACGACAGCCACAACCCTGACCGCGCCGATCCGGAAAGTGCCAGAGGTGGCCGTCAGCCCGTCCAGCCCAGGTCAGAACCAAACAGTGAGGAGAGCCCCACATAACCCGTGCGCCGAGCCTCTGCTCGGCGCTGCTAACGGGTCGTCGCCGATCACCAGCCGCGCACACCGGCCAGGTCGATCTGTGCGCTGGGCGGCTTGGCGCCAGTCCGGGTAGGTATGCGGTACGTGACTGGGGTCTGGTCCATTGGTTCAGCGGGGTTCTCCGGTGTCGGTCAGGTAGTCGCGCCAACTGTGGGTTGCGTGCCATCCCAGCAGGCGCTGCGCCTTGCCGGAGTCGATCCCGCTGGCGTCCGGCCGGGGCACGAGCCGGAGCTGGGTGGCGGAGCCGGGGTTGGCGGTGCGCCAGGAGGCGTGCAGGTCAACGCCTCCAATGGTGTCGGGGGCGGCGATGTAGAAGGCCTCGTGCCCAGGTAGGTCGCTTTCGGCTGCCAGGCGCACCGCCTCGGCCAGGTCGAGGACGTCGGTGTAGGGCCATCCAGCGACCCCCTGCGGCTGGCCGGCCCGGATGAGAGGCCCAAGGTCAGCGGCGTAGCTTGCGGAGTCTTGTACCCAAGCTGGCCGCAGCGAGATGCAGCGCAGGTCCGATCGGCAGACGGCGGCGTCGCACAGCTGCTCGCCGAACAGCTTGGACAGTCCGTAGGGATCTTGCGGGCGCAGTCGGTGTTGCTCGTCGATGGGCAGGTAGTCGGGAAGGATCCGGCGCTTGGCATAGTGCAGGCCGAGCACGCCGACGCTGGATATGTTCACCAGGCGCCGCACGTCCGACCGCACGCATGCTTCGATGACGTTGAACGTGGCCATCATGTTGTTCGCGAACACCACGTGCGGCGGGTGCTGGCCTGGAGACGGGATCGCCGCGGCGTGCACTACTGCCTCAAAGCGCGCGCTGCCTATCAGGGCGTCTGCCTGCCCTGCGTCGATCAGGTCGGCGTGAACGTCGGCTGGGAAGGCGGTGCCGGGCAGGTCTGTGGCGACGACACGATGCCCGGCCGAGCGCAGCACCGGTACGACAGCGCGCCCGACTTTGCCCGCCGCACCTGTTACCAGCACATCCATGCCCCGGTCCTCATCATGCTGCGTCCGCCCATCTGGTTTGCCAGGGTCTTTCTTGCGGCCTGATCCGATCGTCATGGCGAGGGTAACTTCGGCGTAACACCTGGGTGCCGTCCAGCATGGCCGGGCGTGGCCTCGCGGCTCGTGGGGCGCTGGGTGCGCGGCCTGGCGGCGTGGCCCACGTTGGCGAGCGCTGCGAGGATGGGACCATGGTGGATTTCGGTGGTCCGCGGGAGTTCACGACCTGGGATGGTGAGCCGGTCAGTCGTGAGCGCCCGCATGGTGCGACGACGGTGGTTGCCAGCCGTGCTCCGCAGGGGTGGCGGTATCTGCTCTTGCACCGGGCGCATCATGGCGGTCCTGCCCGGGAGGGCGACTGGGCATGGACTCCTCCGACCGGCTCGCGCAAGCCGGGTGAGGACTTGTCGGCTTGCGTAGCCCGCGAGCTGCATGAGGAGACTGGGTTGCGGGCCTGTCCACGCCCGGTTGCAACCGACGACGTTGAGTGGGCCGTCTTCGCCCTGGAAGTACCCTGGGG
>JASHUG010000141.1 GCA_030040155.1 Streptosporangiaceae bacterium
CGTCGAGAACCACGACGGCGCCGTGGGCCCGCTTGGGCAGCAGGCTCAGCGCATGCCCGGTCGTCGCGGTGGGCCCGAGAGTCAGCGGCGTGTCGTGGACCAGGTCTCGGTCTTTAACCCACGCCATCACCTCGGCGACCACGTCGACGGGAATGTCCTGCGGCAGGACCGCGATGCCGCCGCGACGCGCGACGGTCTCGGCCATCCGCCGGCCGGCCACGGCCGTCATGTTCGCCACGATCACCGGGATGGTGGCGCCGCTGCCGTCTCTGGCGGTCAGGTCGACATCGAGCCGAGAGCCGACATCTGACTTGCTCGGAACGAGGAAGACATCGTTGTAGGCCAGGTCGTGGGCTGGCTCGCTGAGGAATCGCACCCTTCCTATTGTCGCTCAGCGGCCGGCGTGCCTGCGGACCAGTGAGCCGACCTCGGCAGCCCTGTCCGGATATGCGAAAACGGCGCGGTTTGTGTCGGCAGTGCCGGTTGGTGGTTCTCGCCGCCCAGTACGATCCCAGGCATGGAAGACAGCCTGGGTAACGAGAGCGCCGCTAAGCTCGCCGTGCTCATCGACGCTGACAACACGCGGCCGTCCGTCATCGAAGGCCTGCTGGCAGAGGTCGCCAAGTTCGGGACCGCGACCGTCAAGCGCGCCTACGGTGACTGGACAGGAACCCAGCTGCGCGGCTGGAAAGACCAGTTGCTGGCCCAGTCCATCCAGCCGATCCAGCAATTCGCCTACACGAGCGGCAAGAACGCGACGGACGCGGCAATGGTCATCGACGCAATGGACCTGCTGTACTCGGGCCGCTTCGACGGGTTCTGCCTCGTGTCAAGCGACAGTGACTTCACCCGCCTGGCGGCTCGGATTCGCGAGTCGGGCCTGACGGTGTACGGATTTGGCGAGCGCAAGACGCCCAAGCCCTTCGTCGCGGCCTGCGACAAGTTCATTTACATCGAAAACCTGGCCTATCACGAGGACGCGGCCGTGCACGAGGACGCGGCGCTGAAGCCGACGCCGCGCCTGTCCGCGACTCAGCTCAAGCGAGACGCAGCACTGGTCGCCATGCTCCGCAACGCCGTCGAGGCAGCGTCCGACGATGACGGCTGGGCGGTGCTGGCGTCGGTCGGTCACATCCTCACCGAGCAGCGCCCGGACTTTGACTCCCGCAACTACGGTTACGCCAAGCTCAGCGACCTCATAGCCGCCACCACGCTGTTCGAGCTGGAACGGCGTAGCCCAGGCAACGGCAAACCCGCGATCATCTACGTCCAGGACAACCGCCGCCGCCCGGCCCGCAAGTCGCGCAGCCGCGCCGCGAGCTAGCGCTCGGCTGGGCCCGCCCGGACGGATTCGGCGGCGGCCTCCTTCGTCCCGAAGCCGTGGTCAGGAGCCGAGCACCTGCGTCAGGTACGGGTTGCCGAACCTGCGGCCCGGATCCAGCGCGTCGCGCAAGGCGACGAAGTCGCGGAACTTCGGGTACTCCCGGGCCAGGTACTCGGCATCGCGGGTGTGCATCTTGCCCCAGTGCGGCCGCCCGCCGGCGGCCGTCATGATCGCCTCCACCTCGGTGAAGTAGGCCTCGTGCGGGGAGGGGTGGAAGACGTGGATAGCGATGTACGCGCTGTCGCGGCCGTACGCGGTTGACAGCCACAGGTTGTCTGACGGCGTCACCCGCACCTCGATCGGGAAGCTGATGCGCCAGTCCCGTCGCTGGATCAGGGATTTAACCTCGCCCAGCACGTCCGACAACATCGCCCGCGGTATCGCGTACTCCTGCTCCTTGAACCGCACCCGGCGCGGGCTGGTGAAGACGCGGTAGGCGGCATCGACATAGGTGCGCGAGCCGAGCGCACGGGCGGCGACCGAGTTCACCGTCGGGACCACGGCCGGCACCCGGCGGCCCAGCTGATTCGTGACGTTGAAGACCGTGTTGGACAGGAACTCGTCGTCCAGCCAGTACCGCCACCGCGGCAGCGGCCGGGCCGGGCCGTCGGAGCGGTTGTTCCGCTTGGTCAGGCAGCCTTCGCTGTAGGGGAACCAGTAGAACTCGAAGTGCTCGTTGTCGGACGTCAGCTCATCCAGCTCACTGATCACGCGGGACCAGGTCATCGGCTCCTCGCGGGCCTCGAGCAGGAAGGCAGGCACGACGCTGAACGTCACGGCGGTGACGATGCCGAGCGCGCCGAGACCGACGCGGGCGGCGTCGAACAGTCCGGCCGCGCCGGGTGCCGTGAGGCCGCCTGAGGGGGAGTCGGCCGAGCAGGTCACGATGGTACCGTCGGCGAGGACCAGCTCCAGGCCAGCGATCTGCGCAGCCATTCCGCCGATGTCGCGGCCCGTGCCGTGGGTGCCGGTCTGGGTGGCGCCAGCGACCGTCTGCACCTGGATGTCGCCCATGTTCGCCAGCGCCAGGCCGCGGGCCAGCAACTGGGCGTTGAGCACGTGCAGCGGACAGCCGGCCTCGACGGTGACCGTGCCGGCGGCCCGGTCTACCGACCTGATCGCGGTCAGCCTGCCCGGCCTGAGCAGCACGCCGTCGGAGACCGCAGCTCCGGTGAAGGAGTGCCCGCTGCCCGTCATCTTGACCGTTAGCCCGTCTTGGGCGGCCCGGCGGACCTCGGCGGCTACCTCGTCGGCAGAGGCAGGAGCGGCAGTACGACGCGGGCTGGCGGTGACGTTGCCCGCCCAGTTATGCCAGCCGGCGGACCCGCCGGGCTGAGCGCTAGCGCTTCGCATCGACCTATTGTGCCGCGAGCGCCTCACCAGTCGCACGCAGCCTGCGCCGCCCCAGAAGACAGGCTGTCACCGCCGCTGCGCCGCATCCGGCCGCGAACGCGTAGCTGACCCTGGGCCCGGACGCGTCGATCAGCTGCCCCGCGACGGCCGCGCCAATCGCGACCCCGACTGAGATCGTCGAGGACAGCCACGTCATGGCCTCGGTCAGCCGAACGTCGGAGGCCTGGCGCTCGATCAGGCTGTATCCGGCGATGAGGGTGGGTGAGATCGTGAGCCCGCAGACCAGCATGGTCAGGTCAAGGGATATCAGGTTCGGCTGCAACCAGAACG
>JASHUG010000142.1 GCA_030040155.1 Streptosporangiaceae bacterium
TTGTGGGACCCCGCTCCTACCGCACCCGACGTGCGGACGGCCGGCTCGGCCGCGGCTGAACCACAAGAACTCGGCGCCACCGCGCCAGACGTCTGGAGTCCGGCCCAGGACTCAGACGTCTGGCCGGCGCCAGGTCCGGCGCCAGAGGACTGGACCGAGGGGGAGTCCGGCTCCTCCGACATCCAGTCGCCGGCCGCGATGACGCAGGCCGCAATGACGCAGGCCGCAATGACGCAGCCCGACATCGGCCGGCCTCCGACCGGCAACCGCTTCATGACCGCACCGAAATTAAGCCAGCCGGGCGCGGGCCGGCATGCTCGCAGCCAAGCGGCCGCAGATGACATGCAGCTGGACGAGGACCAGGAAGCCATGCCGGGCTGGCGAGACGGCGCGGCCGGGCCGTCGGAGCAGGACCGGGCATGGTGGCGCGCCGGCCAGGAGGTGAACCCAGATGACCAGCGCGGATGATCGGCTAAGGTCTGGCCGTTTCGGTGCGGCCTCGCCGGGCCTCAGGCCCGAGCGGCAATCACTGGAAGACTTGCTGACCACCCGGCAGCCGCCTCCGGCGCGCAGGCGCCGCAAGGTACTCGTCATCGTCTGCATCGTCGCCGTGCTCGCCGCGGGCGGCGGAGGTTACCTGGCCGGCCGCTTTACTGCGCCCAGTCCGCCTGCGCTGACCAAGATCCTGGTGACCGACGCCGCACTGCCCCAGGGCGCTACGCTCAGCGCCGCTGACCTGCTTGTGATCACGGTCAGCCCAGGGGTCAGCACGCCTCCCGGCAGCCTCGGGCCGGCGGCCGAGTCGAGCTTGGTCGGCTTGGCGACCACGACGGCCTTGCCCGCCGACACGATCGTGACCCGCTCGCTACTCGCGCCCGCCGCTTCGGTTCCGCTGGCCGCGAGCGCGCTCGTCGGGCTGGCCCTCAAGCCCGGACAGATGCCGGCCGGCGGCCTCACTGCGGGCGAGCAGGTATTGATCGTGCTGGTCCCCTCTTCCAGCAATGCTCCGGCGTCGCCGCTGGTAACAAGTACCGTCTGGGACGTACAGGGTTCTGCCGCGGCCGGGCTGGTAACGGCTACGGTCATAGTGCCCGCGGCAATCGCGACGCGGTTGGCTGGATATGCGACGCGCGGCGAGGTAGCGCTTGTGGTTACCTCTGCCACGCCGTCGGTCTCATCCCCTGCCGTCCGGCACCACGCGAAGCCGAGAATCCGCCCCAGCATCCCGATCAGTCCCACCACTAGCGCAAGCACCAAGCCCCATACCAAGGCAAGCACCAAGCCAACGTCGAAGCCGAGCACCAAGCCAACGTCGACGCCGAGCACCAAACCGACCCATCACACCTAGCCGAGTCGGGCCGGCCGAGCTCGTAAAGAAGAAGGCCGCGGGCGATCACACTGGGATCAGCCCGGCCGGCAGGGAAACGGGTATCAGCAAATGAGCACAGCAGAACACCAGCGACAGCACGTGACCGTCGTCAGCCCGTTCGGCCAGCACCGGCTGGACTTGCCGGTGCACGTGCCGCTGTCCGGTTTCCTGCCAGACATACTCGCAATGGCCGGGCTGCACCCCAACCCATCCGCCTACGGCGGCGACGGGTGGCGGCTGGCGGACGCGCACGGGCGGGTCCTCGCAGCCGACAGCACGCTCGCCGCCAACGGAATTCCGCCCGGAGCCGTGCTTCAGCTAATCGGCGGGCCGGCGGAGATGTGGGAGAACGGCCCTGAGACCGGGGACGGATCTGACGATTTGGCCGCACCCGGCCCGCAGGAGATGCCGCCTGTGGCGGCGCGCCCGCCGGCCCGCAGTTCCAGGCGGGCGCGGACAGACCAGTCCCATCTGCCCGTGGTCGGCCGCGGATCCTTCGCCAGGGACAGGGTGCTGCTGAGCCGGCACGTCCCGCGCAGCGCCGTCCGGGCCGAGCAGCGCGGCGACAGCCTGACGCCGCTGGAGCGCACCGAGGACCTGCTACCACCGGACGTGAGCCGAGTGAGCCGGCTGGCCGCCGCGATGACCGCGTTCTACAACCGGCCCGGCCGCGAAGCCCCGGAGGCGGGCGTGCTCTACCCGGCGCCCTCTCGAACCAGCGGGCCGGCCGAGAGTCAGGGAAAGGTCTCACCCAGCGACCTGCTTCCCGGTCTCGACCGTTCAACCGACGCCAACGGTCCGCGTCAGCCCACCATGGCCGACCAGCCGGACGCAGGCAACGGCGGGCAGCAGTCGGCCACAGGCGAGGCGGCGCCAGCACGGGCGCAGGGCAGCCGCCACGCCGCCGGCGCTCGGCTCATGCCGTCTGACCTGACCCTCGCGATGGCGCCATCTCGGCTTGAACGGGCCAGGTCCAGGTGGCGCGAGCTCGATTACATCGGCCGGCTGGACTCCGTGATTACCGAACCACGGCTGCTGCACTGCGCCACCATCGCGGTGGTCTCACCCAAGGGCGGAGTGGGCAAGACGACCGTTACCGCCCTGCTTGGCACCCTGTTGTCGCTGCTGCGCAGGGACCCGATCGTGGCCGTGGACACGAACCCGGATTTCGGCTCGCTCGGCCGGGTCCTCACGCCTGACCAGTCCTGGTACGTCGACGACCTGGCCCAGCTCGTGGCCGAGGACGACGAGCTATCGCTGACCGCGCTCGACTCGCAGCTGGGCCGCGCCGTACACGGCTTGCTGGTCGTTCCCGCTCCCACCGATCCCGCACGGATGGCGGCACTTGACGAGGAGGCCTACGGCCGGGTCATCGCAAGGCTGAAGGACTTCTTCAGCTTGATCCTGCTGGACTGCGGCACCGGGCTACAGGACCCGGCGTCGGCCGCCGCTATCGCCGCATCCGATCAGGTGGTGCTGATCACCGACGCCCAGCCCGCAACCGCGAGCCTGGTCGCCGAGTCCACCGACCTCCTGCACCAATGGGGACGGCCGATCACGGTCGTGGTCAACCGCATGCCGCCCAAGGACGCGCGGCTGGATGTTCACCAGCTGAGTCGGTACCTGCCCGCCGCCCGCGGCCTGGTTGTCGTGCCCGACGATGTCGTCGCCGCATCCAGGCTGGCCGCCGGCAGCTTCGACTGGCGCGACGGCCCGGCGACCTGGCAGGTGGCGCTGCGGCAATTGGCCATCGTGCTCGTCTCCGACTGGCGTCGGCTCGGGCTCGCCAGGTAACCACGCACTAATCACGCGGGCCCCAGCTGGGAATGGCCGATGCCCTCGCCGCGTGTCGTTACCCTGACTTCGGGCGACCGCACGGGGCTTGACCTCGCCCCTGGGGCCACCCTCACCATGCCAGAGCCGGGCAGCCTGCCCGGCATGAGGAGGCCGCCGTGGAGCTGATGACCAGCGGGGAGTTTGCCCGCGCGTCCGGGCTGTCGCGCAAGGCACTGCGGCTGTACGACGAGCTCGACCTGCTTCGCCCGGTCGCGACCGACCCCGGATCGCAGTACCGCTTTTACGATCCGGCTCAGCTCGAGCAAGCCCGGCTGGTGGCCTGGCTTCGCCGCCTGGGCATGCCGCTGGCTGCCATCCGCGAGGCGAGCCAGGCGCCGCCCGCTCAGGCAGCCGCGCTGCTGACCGCGTACTGGGATCAGGTCGAGGCCGAAACGTCGGCCAGGCGCGAACTCGCCGCGTTCCTCATCGGGTACCTGTCAGGAAAGGGCTCTGCCATGGGCAGCACTGCCATGAACAAGACCGAGGGGACGCTTGCCATCCGTTACGCGGTGCAGTCCGACATCGGCCTGCAACGGGACGAGAACGAGGATGCTGCATACGCCGGGGAGCGCTTGCTCGCGGTCGCGGACGGGATGGGCGGCCACGCTGGCGGCGAGGTAGCTAGCGCCGCGGTCATCGACGCGCTGAAGCCGCTCGACACCCAAGTGCCGGCCGGCGAGTTGCTCAACGCGCTCGACCACGCCGTCCGGCAAGCCAGCCGGACGCTCGCCGAGATGGCGCAGGCGGATCCCGCGCTATCCGGCATGGGCACAACGCTGACCGCGCTGCTGTGGTCCGGCTCGCAGCTGGGTCTGGTTCACATCGGCGATTCGCGCGCCTACCTGCTCCGTGACGGCAAGATTTTCCAGATAACGCACGACCACACCATGGTGCAGACGCTGCTCGACGACGGCAAGATCACCGCTGAGGAGGTCGCCTCGCACCCACAGCGGAACCTGATTCTGCGGGCGCTCACCACGAAGCAGGCCTACGAGGCCGACCTGCAGCTGCGGGAGGCCCGGCCGGGTGACCGCTACCTGCTCTGCTCCGACGGGCTGCATGACGCCGCTGACGCCGCGTCGATATCCACGGTGCTGCGCACGGTCGCCGATCCCGACCAGGCCGCGAAGGAACTCATCCGGCTCGCCATCGAGGGCGGCGGCCCGGACAACATTACCTGCATCGTGGCCGACGTCGTGCCTGCCGAGGTGGCGGCACCCGTCCCGGCCTGACGCCCGCGAACGACCCGCGAACGACCCGTCAACGCCCGCCACCCCAGGCCAGGCCCAGGCCAGCCCAGGGCCCGCCCGGGCGCGACCACCACACGCCGGCCCGCCAGTAGCGGCCGGCCGGCCGGCGAGGGATGCTGGAGAGATGGACAGCGCGCTCGCGGCCAGGCTGGCCCAGATCTGCGGGGCCGGCTGCGTCGTCACCGATCCGCAGGAGCTGCGGACCTACGAGTGCGACGGGCTCACCGCCCACCGGTGCAGCCCCGGCCTCGTGGTGCTGCCGAATTCGGCCGAGGAAGTGAGCGCGGTCGTGCGGGAATGCGCGGCCAGCGGCACCCCCTTCGTGGCCAGGGGGAGCGGTACCGGCTTGTCCGGCGGCGCCCTCCCCCGGGCCGACGGCGTGCTGATCGTGACCGCCAAGATGCGCAGCATCATCGCCATCGACGCGGCCAGCCGTCGCGCGATCGTCGAGCCCGGCGTAACGAACCTTTCTGTCAGCAAGGCCGCCGAGCCGTACGGCCTGTTCTACGCACCTGACCCGTCCAGCCAGGTGATCTGCTCGGTCGGCGGGAACGTCGCCGAGAATTCGGGCGGCGCACACTGCCTGAAGCACGGGTTCACCGTGCATCACGTGACCGGCCTGCAGATCGTCACGCCGCACGGCGAGCTGACCTGGCTCGGCGACGGGACCGGCAACGCGCCCGGCTACGACCTCGTTGGCGCTTTCACGGGCTCGGAGGGCACGCTGGGCATCGTCACGAAGATCGTGGTGAAGCTCACCCCCGTCCCCGAGGCGGTGACGACGCTGCTGGCAGCGTTCGCGACGATGGGCGCGGGCGGCACCGCGGTCTCGGCGATCATCGGCTCCGGCATCCTGCCAGGGGCGATCGAGATGATGGATGCCCTCGCGATCGAAGCGGCCGAGGCCGCCGTGAACTGCCAGTACCCGGCCGGCGCGGGCGCGGTCCTCATCGTCGAACTCGACGGCCCGACTGGGGACGTCGAACGGGACGAAGCAGCCGTCCGCGAGATCTGCACGAACGCGGGCGCCTACGAGATCCGGGCGGCCAGGGACGCGGCCGAGCGGGCGGCCATCTGGACCGGCCGCAAGTCTGCTTTCGCAGCCGTCGGACGGATCAGCCCCGCCTACATCGTGCAGGACGGCGTCGTGCCGCGGACCGCCCTGCCGGAAGTGCTGGACAAGATCAGCGCGCTGTCGGCCGCGACTGGCATCCGCGTCGCCAATGTGTTCCACGCCGGGGACGGCAACCTGCATCCCCTGGTGCTCTTCGACGACACCAAGCCCGGCGAGCAGGAGGCGGCGGAGCAGGTGTCCGGCGCGATCCTGGACCTGTGCATCGAGCATGGCGGCTCCATCACCGGAGAGCACGGCGTCGGCGTGGACAAGTCGCGCTACATGCCGAAAATGTTCGGTGCCGACGACCTCGACACCATGCAACTGGTGAGGTGCGCGTTCGATCCGGCGAGCCTCTGCAATCCGGGCAAGGTATTCCCGACGCCGCGCCTGTGCGGAGAGGTGCCTGGCGTCCGTCATGCACCGCATCCGCTCGTGGCCTCGGGTCAGTTGGAGCAATTCTGATGGGAACGAGGGGTCACCTCGGCAGCTGCCATGACTCAGCTGCTGCCGCCCGAGCTGGCCAAGGCCTGTGCTGAAGTTCACCTGGCCCAGCCCGACGATGCCGTTGCCGGGCAACCAGCCCGCTTCGTGGCCACTCCGGACAGCACGCAAGAGGCGGCCGCGCTGCTGCGGGCGGCGGCGGAGCTGCACCTGACCGTTGTCCCCCGCGGCTCTGGCAGCCGTATCGGCTG
>JASHUG010000143.1 GCA_030040155.1 Streptosporangiaceae bacterium
GAACCTGGCCGCCATCTGCTGCGCGCAGGCCACGAGCCGATCACCGTCCGCAGCGGCGATCGTACGGCGCAGCTGCAGTATCTCCTCGGCCTTGGCGACGGTCGACTGGCGCACCTGGTCGAGGACGGCGGACACATCTGTCTGGCCCGAATACAGGAACGGGTAGAGGGACTCGATCGAGCCGGCCGGCGGCGGGCTCACGTTCCCATTACTCCGGCCGTCGCTCATCCGGGCACCACCGCGATCGCTTCTTTGGCGTGCACCAGGATCAAGTCGCCGACCAGCGCGGAAACCAGTGCGACGCTCACCTCCTCGGTTCCGGCACCGGTGTCGACGAGCGCGAGGCCGTCACCGAGCAGCTCGACCACCCGAACCTGCACCGCGGCGTCCGAGCACGTGATGCAAATGTCGTCGTAGCAGTCTGCTGCATTCAGCCTTCGGGGCTGCGGGGTGGTCATGCGACCACCGCGGGTCCGAGGACGCCCGGCTGCTCGAAGAACACGTGCACCAGCTCCCACAGCACGTGATACGAGGTCACGTGCATCTCCTTGACCACCCGCGGGTCTGTCGAGCGCGTCACCAGCAGGTGGTCGACCGCGGGCGACGACGCGATCGCGCCGCCGTCGCCGCCAACCAGGGCGACCGTTAGGAGTCCAAGTTCGCGCGCAGTGAGCAGGCCGGAGAGAACGCTGGCGCAGTTGCCGTCGGCCGAGATGCCGAGCGCGATGTCGGCGGGCGTGGCTAGGTACCGCAGCTGATGGGCGAAGATGGCAGCCATGCCGCTGCGGGCGGCGATGCCAGTCACCGTAGCGATATCGGAAGTCAGCGAGATCGCGGGCAAGGCGCGCTTGCCCACGATGACCGGATGCACGAACTCCACGGCCACGTGTTGGGCGTCGGTGCTTGGCCCCCCGGTTCCGAACACTACGAGCTTGCCGCCCTGATGGAACCTGATCGCCATCTTGTGGCAGGCGGCGGCCACGGCCTCGGCCTGCTGGGCGAGCTCGCGAGCAGGTTGCTCGCGTCGCAAGAACAGGCTGGCGACCTGGTTACCCGTGGTTGCTGCGGCGGTGGTAGCGGTGCTCGAGGCGGGCGCTGGGTGTTCCGCGGTCATGCCGCCGCCTCATGGTCTTCGGCAGCCGACAAGTCGACGTCGACCTCGACGTCGACCGTGTCCCTGACCTTGAGCGCGCCGAGGAACCCCGAGTACGGCTTGATGCCGAAGTCCGTCTGCCGCACAGTCGTGGTCGCGCGGTACCGTCCAGGGCCGGATTGGCTTACCCGCAGTTCCAGCGGGGCGGTTCGTCCGGCCAGGCTCAGAGTCCCGCTGATGGTGCCGCCGCCGGCCGGGTCTGGCTTGAACGTGGTGGCGGTGAAACTGGCCTCGGGATACCGGTCCGCCGCCAGTACCTTGCGGGCGGTGACGCTGATCTCCCGCTTGTCCCGGTCGGTCAGCGGCTTGATGCCGCCTGTTGCCTCTCGCACTGCGAGCGCGCCAAGGTCAACGGTGACCTTCAGGCTGGTGGGGGTCTGGTCGGGCGACACGACGAGCTCGGCCGACCAGCGTGTGGCCTCAATCGTGAGGTCATGCCCGGCCTGCGCGGCCAGCCCGTCGCGGAAGGTCCGTAAGGTTACGCGGCCCTTATCCGTACCGAACTGGTGGCGTCCCGAGTGAATCGCCATAGGAGAACGCTAGGACACAAGTGGGGGTGCGTCCAGCGATCCGATGAGACAGGTTTGACCCCTTTACGGAATTGCCATACGCAATTGCGCAAACGAGACCAGCGGTGAGGGCGGTGGGATCGACCGGTTGGGGCGGCTGGACCTCGCTGGTGAGGCGGTTGAGGCGGCTCGGCCGCGCGGGTTAGGGCAGCGGGATCTCGCCGAAAACTTCCTGGATGCGGCGCAGGTCGCGCATCCTCGGCTCGGTGGCGCCGCCGACCCAGCGGCTAACCGTCTTCACCGAAACTCCGAGCTGGCGCGCCGCAGCCTCCTGCGTCAGGCCCTGCGTACGCAACACGTCCTGCATCCAGTCGGCGAAGGTTGTTGCCCCATCCTGGCCGCCGCCGAGGATCGACGGCGCGGTCTTGGCAGGCTTGTCCACCGGTGGTGGGACCGAGTGCAGGGGGACCTGAGGCGCCGCCGGCTGAGTCTCGGCCGGCTGGGCCGCCTGTCTGGCGTAACTAAGCGGCGGCCCAGGGGCGATCGGCGACTGGATGACCTGATCTGAATGCAGCACATCAACCTCGACGTGCTCGGGAAAGATCCGGAATGCGACCTGGATGGACCCGTCTGGACCAGCCGCGTCCAGTAGTGCCCTGAACACAGTGTCGCCAACCTCGCGCGTGCCTTCCTCAGTCAGCGGCGACTCGGCCAGGCAACGGCGGACGAAGTCGCGGATTTCGGGGATGGACGAAGGCCGAGCGGTGAAGACCTGAGAGATCACGACGACCGGAACTACCTCGATCGGGCTCCCCGCGGGTCCATAGATGGGCTCCGCCACGAATCAGTCTCCCTCTGCCCGTCCCCCCAACGCGCGGCACGGCGGGGTTGGTAGCCAATGTACGTGCTGCGCAAACGAACCGGAACCGTGCAGCCAGAATTACGCCCCACGTTGCGGCAGATGTGGCCGAGCTGAGCGTCGGGGTGGGACGGTCACTTATGACTGATCCTGAGCTGCTACTAATGGACGGTATTGGCCGGGTTGGCTACAAGCGGCCAGACATTTCTGTCCGGTGAAGTCTCATCTTTCCTTGTAGGGCGCGCCGGCCGGGTCTAGCATTGCGACCGTCCGCGCATCACCGAAGGCGAGGTGCGTGTTGCTGTCGCGATGTCATGGCGCATTCTCGCCCTTCCCGGTGCCCATGGTGCTGCGGGCCGGGAGGACTACCGCCCGCAGGTTGGTCGCGCCAAGAGGCGGGACCTTATCCCGCGTCGCCCACGGCGCCACCTTCGAAGTAGCAGGGCCGCCTTGGCCCCGCGTCCAGCCGATCCACTAGCGAGGAGGTGGCCTCGCCATGGCCACTGGCACACAGAGTGACGCAACTCAGGCCGAGACCAGCGAGGCGCCGGTCCACATCCTGTGGATGAACGGCGGGCTCGGGTGCGACGGGGACTCCGTCGCTCTCACGGCGGCCACCCAGCCGAGCATCGAAGAGATTGCGCTCGGTGCCCTGCCAGGACTGCCGAAGATCGCAGTGCACTGGCCGCTGATCGACTTCGAGTGCGGACCGGAGCAGGGCGCCGACAACTTCATCGAGTGGTGGCACAAGGCCGACCGCGGCGAACTCGAGCCTTTCGTGCTCGTGGTTGAGGGCTCGATCCCGAACGAGGCGATCAAGCCCGAGGGCTACTGGTGCGGCTTCGGGAACAACCCGGCCACGGGGCAGCCGATGACCACCAGCGAGTGGCTCGACCGGCTGGCGCCCAAGGCGACTGCGATCATCGCGGTCGGGACCTGCGCCACCTATGGCGGCATTCACGCGATGGCGGGGAACCCGACCGGCGCCATGGGCGTGCCCGATTACCTCGGCTGGGACTGGCGGTCGAAGGCCGGGCTGCCGATCGTGTGCGTCCCTGGCTGCCCGATCCACCCGGACAACCTCTCGGAGACGATCCTGTATCTGCTCTACCAGGTGGCGGGCGCGGCACCGATGATCCCCCTCGACGAGGCGCTCCGGCCGCAGTGGTTGTTCAGCGCGACGGTGCACGAGGGCTGCGACCGAGCCGGCTACTACGAGCAGGGCGACTTCGCCAGCGAGTACGGCTCGCCGCGGTGCCTGGTCAAGCTCGGCTGCTGGGGACCGGTGGTCAAGTGCAACGTGCCCAAGCGCGGCTGGATCAACGGCGTCGGCGGCTGCCCCAACGTGGGCGGCATCTGCATCGCGTGCACGATGCCCGGCTTCCCCGACAAGTTCATGCCGTTCATGGACGAGCCGCCCGGCGCGAAGGTCTCGACCGCCGCGAGCAGCCTGTACGGGACGGTCATCCGCGCGCTGCGCGGCTTCACTGCCAAGACGGCCGACGAGGAGCCGAAGTGGCGGAAGAAGGGCGACGAACTGCTGACCGGCTACAAGAAGACCTGGTGAGGGTGCAGCCCTCAACGATGCATCCCAGCGGAAGAAGGAACTCGAAATGACAACGGTTGAGGACACCGGCCTAGTCGAGATGTCCTGGGATCCGATCACCAGGATCGTCGGCAGCCTTGGTATTTACACGAAGATCGACTTCAAGCAGAAGAAGGTCGTGGAGTGCCACAGCACGTCCTCGATCTTCCGGGGCTACAGCATCTTCATGAAGGGCAAGGACCCAAGGGACGCTCACTTCATCACCAGCCGTATCTGCGGCATCTGCGGTGACAACCACGCGACCTGCTCGGTCTACAACCAGAACATGGCCTACGGGGTCCGGCCGCCGCACCT
>JASHUG010000144.1 GCA_030040155.1 Streptosporangiaceae bacterium
AACGCGAGCCTGCGGAGGTCTTCGGGGAGGCCGTTGGGCTGCGGCCTGCTCAGGGGAGACGGTAGAGCTCTTGGACCCGCCGGACCCTGGCGACCGAACGATCAACCGGAACGCCGTGCTCCTCGAGTAGCCGCAGCACGTCGAAGGTCGGCAGGCGAAAGAAGCCGATCCCTCCCTGCCCGTCCTTGAGCCTGAGCCAGACGGCGATCCGGCTCTGAGGCAGGGTGACCTGCTCGGCTATCGCGAGTTCGGAGTACCGAGCCTCCCACGTCGGCACGATCCACCTGCTGATTAGGTGCCCTCGCAGCCGAATACCCCAGTCGAAGAACTCCAGCACCGCCAGCGAGCCACTGGTGATGGAATGCCTGCACAGCACGTCGCCGGCCAGGATCGCCTCACGCTCGCTGGCCGGTGCCTCGATGATCCTGGCGCAGGAAGCCACCCGCCTGATCCAGATGATCAGCCCCGCGGCCCCCGCCACCACGAGCAGCGCCACGAGTACGACGACTTCAAGCACGGGCCTCTCCCAACATCGATCTCGCAGTCGCGATGCTCCCCGACGTTTGCCCGTTCTGGCAACTCCAACCGCATTTGGCCAGCTCAGCGCCGCTTGCGAGGGGCACCTGTGAGGGTGGGGCTCGAGCACTGGCAGCCGGCCGCCGCGGCTGCGCCAGTAGGCTCCTGGCTATGACTAGCCAGCCTCCGCACGCCAAGCGGATACCACTAGAGCGGACCCATCACGGCGACACGATCATTGACGACCTTTCCTGGCTCGCGGCCAAGGACGACCCGGATACCACGTCCTTCCTCGAGGCCGAGAACGCCTATACCGCTGAGCTGACCGTCGGCCAGGAGAAGCTGCGCGAGGTGATCTTCGACGAGATCAAGTCCAGGACGAAGGAAACCGATCTTTCCGTGCCGTTGCGCAAGAATGGCTGGTGGTACTACACGCGCACGGTAGAGGGCAAGCAGTACGCGATTCGCTGCCGCCGAGCAGTCAGGCCAGGGGACACCCGGCCGCCGATGACCGACGACGGTGCCCCGCTCGCGGGCGAGGAGGTATTGCTCGACGGCAACGAGCTGGCGGCAGGCAGCGAGTTCTTCTCGATCGGCGCCTTCAGCGTCAGCCCTGACGGTCGGCAGCTCGCCTACTCGACCGACCTCGCCGGGGACGAGCGCTTCACCCTGCGGTTCAAGGACCTTGTGACCGGCGAGACCGCGCGGGATGAGATCCCCGGGACGTTCTACGGCGCGGCATGGTCGGCGGACGGAACCGCCGTCTTCTACATCACGGTGGACGACGCGTGGCGGCCGTACCGGGTCTGGCGGCACATCCTGGGCACGCCGGCCGCCGAGGATCTCATCGTGTACCAGGAGGACGACCAGCGGTTCGGCGTCGGCGTCGAACTGACCCGCAGCGAGCGCTACCTGATCATTCACTCGGCCAGCAAGCTCACCAGCGAGGTCTGGCTGCTCGATGCTGCCAACCCGACGGGCCAGGCGACTGTGGTGGCCCCCCGGCGTCCGGGCGTGGAGTACGAGGTCGAGCATCAGGTGATGCCGGACGGCACCGACCGGCTCCTGATCTTGCACAACGACGGCGCACTCAATTTCGAGTTGGCGCAGGCACCGGTGACCGACCCCGCGGCGTGGAGTCCGCTAATCCGGCAGCGGGATGACACGCGGCTGCTTGGCGTCGACGCGTTCGCCGGCCATCTCGTGGTCTACCTGCGCCGGGACGGACTCACTGGCCTGCGGATTGTCGGCAACGACGGCCACGAGCACGAGATTGCCTTCCCTGAGCCGATCTACCAGGTCGGCCCAGCAGGCAATCCGGAGTACCAGACCGGCACCTACCGGCTCAGCTACGTCTCGCTGGTCACGCCGACCGCGGTATACGACTGCGATGTCGCCTCTGGTGACCTGACGATGCTCAAGCAGCAGGAGGTCCTGCCTGGCCCGGACGGCACTGCCTACAGCCCCGACAATTACGAGCAGCACCGGTTGTGGGCGACCGCGGAAGACGGCACGAAGATCCCGATATCACTGGTCTGCCGCGAGGGAACACGGCGTGACGGTACCGCCCCGTTCCTGCTTGCTGGTTACGGCAGTTATGAGATCTCCAGCGACCCGAGTTTCTCCATCCCGCGGATCTCTCTCCTCGATCGCGGCTTCGTCTGCGCAATCGCGCACGTGCGCGGCGGCGGGGAGATGGGCCGGAGCTGGTACGACAACGGCAAGATGCTGAAGAAGATCAACACGTTTACGGACTTCATCGCGTGCGCGCGGTACGTGGTTGCGGAGGGCTGGACCTCGTCCGACCGGCTCATCGCCCGCGGCGGGTCGGCCGGCGGGCTCCTGATGGGGGCGGTGGCGAACATGGCACCCGACGCGTTCGCCGGCATCGTGGCGATGGTGCCGTTCGTGGACGCGCTGACCTCGATCCTGGACCCGACGCTGCCGCTGACCGTACCGGAGTGGGAGGAGTGGGGAGACCCGCTGCACGACGCTGAGGTCTACCGCTACATGAAGTCCTACACGCCCTACGAGAACGTCGCGCCCGGCAGGAAGTACCCGCCGATCCTGGCGGTGACCAGCCTGAACGATACCCGGGTGCTCTACCACGAGCCGGCCAAGTGGGTCGCGCGGCTCCAGTCCGAGGCCGGGGGCGGTCCGTTCCTGCTCAAGACCGAGATGTCGGCGGGCCACGGCGGACGCAGCGGCCGGTATGACGCCTGGCGCGAGGAGGCGATGGTGCTCGCCTGGATCATCACGACAGCCGGGGCGTAGCCGTCGGCCGGTCTACGGGCCCCCATCACGGCGGGTCAGGGCAGTGGCCCTGACCCGTCTGGGTCACCGATTTTTGGCTATGGCCTCTCCGGCGGAGCCACCTGCTTGAAGCCGGCCGGTATGGAGACCTTGAGCAGGTCTAGGTTGGCCTGGGTCGCAGGCAGCCATTGGAAGTAGTCGCGCGTCGGGCCGATGGCCAGCTGAACAGGCAGGTAGGTTTCCGGGTTCACCCAGAGCGCGAACCCGTAAGGGCCAGCGATCTTGATGGTGTCGATCCCGCCGACGACCTGACGGCCGATAACCGAATACGCGCCGCAGGCCAGCTGCGAACGGATGAAGGCAGGCCACCCGTTGCCGGGGCCGGCCGACAGCCGGATGGTGCCGCCCTGGACGCAGCCTGGTCGCCCGCCGGACGACGACCCGCCCGTGGCGGTCCACCAGGTTCGGCTGCCGTACAGGACCGCGGTCGCGGTGGCCGTCCCATTCCTGAGCGTGATGCCGAGGTCGAAGACGTACCTGCCCGAGGCGGTGAACGCGGAATACCGCTCGGTACCGCCATACGCGCGCTGCACGAGATAGCTGACCTTCCATTCCGCCGACGCGGTCTTCGATCCCTGGGGCCCGGCCATCCCGCCCGGCACCGGCTCGAGCGCGAAGCCGCGGGGGAACACGGTCCGGCTGTTGCTGATGAGGTTGCCTACGCTCGCCGGCGCCAGAGCTTGCTCGATCCTGGCGACCACGTAAGCGGTCTGAGATCCCGTCGTGCTGGTGGCTGCCGGCCTCGGCCCGCTGGCCTGGTTGGCCGGCATCGAGCCGAAGGCCCCCGCCGCTCCGGCTGCCGCCACAGCGCCCGCGGTGATCGCGACCGCTGCCCCTGATGCCGCCGCGGCGCGGACCGTCGCGCGGCGCTTCTGGTTGTGCCGGCACGCCTTCAGCGCGAGGCTCGGCGGGAGGTGTATGTCCCTGGTGAACCTCTCCATGTCGACGCGAAGCCGGTCTTCGAGTTCGCTGCTCATGTCATCTGCTCCCTCGTTGTCGCCCGCCCCGCGGCGTCATCCTGATCATCGCGGGGTTCGCTGAGCTCGCGCAGTCTGCGCAGCCCCCGTGCAGTCGCTGACTTGACCGTCCCTATCGAGCATCCGAGAACCTGTGCGGACTCGGCCTCGCTGAGTTGCTCCCAGTACCGGGCAACGATGGCCGCCCGCTGGCGGGGCGGCAGTTGCAGCATCAGCCGGACGAGCGAATCGCGCTGCTCGACCTCGGCAAATGCGTCGTCCGCGGTTGCGTTCAGGCCTGGGCGCAGCATCCGCACTTGCCGACGCCACGCGCCCTGCTGCCGCCACTTGTCCGCTGCGAGGTGGTACATGGTCCGGCGCAGGTAACCTTCCGGATTTCCCTCGATCGCCTGCCAGCGCCTGAGCAGTCGCTCTAGCGCAGACTGCAAAAGGTCCTCTCCAGCCTCTCGGCTGCCGGCCAGCAAGACCGCGGTGCGCAGCAGCTGGTCACCACGGTCGGCGAGAAACGATTCCAGGTCCGGCTCTCGCTCGGGCTGCATCTCATCAGCTCCTTCCTGTCGCCAACCAAGTACGAAGCTGAGAACACGAACGTTGCCTTGCAAGAGCCGAGTTCGGCTAGCCAAGAGCCGGCCCGAACTCGAAGACCGTGAGCTCGAGACGATCGCGCAGGGATTACGGCGTTGCTGTCACGCATCTGTCACACCCCTTCGCGTTAGCTGCTGCCGTCGAGTCGGCCGGCCCGGCGAGCCGCGAGTCAGGACAGCGATGCGCGAGCGGGAACAGGAACCTGGAGCGGACTCGCCGACCTCGCGTTCGGCTCGTGCCTTCCCCGCTCCGGGCCGGCCGGCAGGCCAGCGCAAGCCGCCGGGCCGGCCGCTGCGGTGGCCGCCGAGCATGGCTTCGCAGATGCTTTCTCAGCGGATCCAGGGATGGCCGTGGCCTAGCCCGTCCGACCAGGAACCACGTCGGCCCCAGCTCGTGGACGCTCGCAATCAATTCACTGGCATTCAGGCTGAAAGGGCTAATCGCGCTGCGATCCGGCAGGCGCACGGCGCGCCGGCGGGGATGGCTGGGCGTTTTGCCGCAGAATGGTGCCCGTCAGGAGCAACGTCACGCCGTCACTTCTTGCAGCGCGAGGGCGGGAGAACGGGCGGAGGTGTAATGGTTCGAAGGGCAATTCTTGATCCGGAAGAAGAGCTAGCTGACGAGGATCAGGTACTGCCCCCCACCCAGTTCCCCGCTGCGCCGGCTCGCGGGCGGCATTGGCAAGGCGCAGGCGGCCGATGGCTTGTCTGGGTAGGGCGGGTCGTTGCCTGGGCCGTGCTGCTCCTCATCGGCTATCGGGGCGTGCTGGCGATCGTGACGGGCCAGGACACGAGCGCAAAGCCAGCGGCGACCGCGAGGACGAGCGGGTCGGGCACAACGTTCCCGGTGTCACTGGCGCAGGCGTATGCGCTGCAATTCGGCGCCGCCTATCTCAACTTCAGCCCGGCAGATGCCACTCAGCGCGCTCGGGAACTGGCGAGGTTCTTGCCGGCGGGCGCAAGCCCGCAGTTCGGGTGGGATGGAGCGGGCACGCAGCATCTGCAGTCCGAGCAGGTCGCGGGCACCTCGGTCACGGGCGCGCACTCGGCGGTCGTCACGCTGCTCGCGACGATCGACTCCGGGCGGCTTATTGAGCTTGCTGTTCCCGTCTACGCCAGCCACGGCGGCATGAGCGTGCCGGGAGAGCCCGCACTGCTGCCGGCGCCGCCGCTCGCGGCGCCGGCAGCCGCAAGCCAGGTGAGCTCCGACCCGTCAGCCGAGGCGGCACTGCAAGCCCAGCTGCCGACGTTCTTCTCGGCCTACGCCAGCGGTGACCGCACCACCCTTGCCCGCTTCAGCACGCCAGGCGCGCATATCGAGGGTCTCGGGGGCGCGGTTACCTTCGGCGGGATCGACTCCGTGTTCGCACCGCAAGGCGGGGCCCGGCGAACGATCACGGTCAGTGTTACCTGGCAGCTGGCCTCGGTGCCAGGCGGTCGCAGGGCGTCGATCACGGCCGCGCCGGCATCCCTGGAAATGGCCTATCAGCTGACCGTGGTACGGCAGGGCGCTAGCTGGGATGTGCAATCCATCGGGGCCCTTACGCAGGGGCCGCCATGACGCCAGTCGACGAGCTCTTGAGAATCCCCGCCAGCCGCGCTCACTCACCCCCGGAGAAACGATGTCGGCACATCTGGTTATTGCGGCGCATCCCGCGGCCCTCAGCACAACTGGCCTTGTCACTTACCTGCAAGGCCTTTTCGGGCCCCTATTCCTCGGAATCGTCGGGATCGTCGCAATCTTTTTCCTGTTCACGCGAGAGATCATCCGGTTCGTTCAGTTCATCGTGCTCGCGGTTGCCATTGCCGTTGTCTTCTACACCCCGAGCATCGTCCAGACACTAGCCACCGGCATCGCGCACGCGCTTGGCGTGCACTGAGCTAGCTGTCGGCCCGCGACTGACTCGCGCCTGCAGACGGAAGGAGGCAGCCGGTGGAACTCCCGACGTATACGAACATCTGGAAGATCGAGAAGCGGCTTTACAAGCTGTATGACTTCCGGCTGCCGATGCCGTTGCCGGTAGGTCAGATCGTGGCGTTCCTGGCCATCGCCGTGCCCTACACACTGATCCTGACCATGGCCGGGATGCCGTTCAGCCATACGTGGCTGTGGGTCTACGTGTTGCCGCCCGGCCTGCTCGCGTGGCTCGTGACGCGGCCGGTGCTCGAGGGTAAGCGGCTGCCCGAGCTGCTCCTTTCTCAAGCCCGCTACCTCGGTGAGCCCAGGACCTGGTGCCGGATGGCGCCGCTGGCGGAGAAGGACGAGATGGTGGTCGTCGCCCGAGCGTGGCGATCCGCGTCTTGCCCGCAGCCGGCGGAAGTCCCGGACGCGGCGGATCCCGCTCAGGGCGTGCCGGCCGGGGTGCCGGCCGAGGCTGAGCCCGGCCTGGCGGTGGCCGTTGACGGCAGGCCAGAAGCGGTCGTGCCAGCGGAGCCAGAAGAGACCGCGCCCGAGTGGCGCAAGCGCGACCGGCCACGGCTCGTCCGCGAACGGTCCGCACCGGAGCCGGCCGCCGCCGCATCGGCTCTGCAGGCACCGGCCGCGGCGGCTGCGGCTCAGCCCGTCGCGCCGCCAGCCTCCAAGCCGGCCTGGCCGAACGCGCCCGCATCGACGTCGCGCTCGGGAGTGGTCCAGGTGACGGGCGCAGCACGCCCGGCTCGCGCCCTGAACACGGTGGAGCGCGCCCTGCGCAGTTCGCCGTCCGGCTGGAAACGCCGCGAGCCGGTCGTCGTGGTGCCCGGCGGGCACCGGCCGGGCAAGCCCGACCAGGTGCAGCGGGATCAGGCTCGGGCCAGGCAGCCCCTGCCCGGCCCGGCCAGGGTTGTCGTGCTTGGCTGCACCGCCGGGGCCGGACAGACGGTTGTCACGCTGCTGACCGGGCAGTTGCTGGCCAGCCTGCGTGGCGAGGCGGTGGCCGTGCTCGACCTCGGCGGCGGTCAGGGCTCGCTCACCGAGCGGGCCCGCTTGATCCCGGTGCTCCTGCCCAGCACGCGCGCCGGCGCCGATCGGGCCAGTCAGCGAACCGGCGCTGCAGGCGAGCGCGGACTGCAGGTCATCAGCGCGGGTGAGTCTGCGGACGATGCGGGGGACGTCATCGACTCGGTCGTAGTGCGCTATCCGCTGATCCTGGCCGACCCGGACGCGGGCAGCGTGCCGAAGAGCCTGCGAGTGAGCGACCAGCTGGTGCTCGTCGCACCCGCCAGCGAGGATGCGGCGAACTCCCTCGCGATGACACTTGAGTGGCTTGAGGCACACGGTTACGGCCGGCTGGCCGAGGCGGCCATCGTCGTCCTGAACGGCGTCAGTTCGCCTACCTCGCAGCATGCCGCCAGGGCGGCGGGGGTGGCCAGCGGCAGGTGCCGCGCCATCGTGCAGGTGCCATGGGACGAGCGGCTGCGTAGTCCGGCGGCGCAGCCGCTCGGCACCGCGACCGTGCGGGCTTACACGGCCCTGGCCGGCGTGGTCGTTGCCGCCCTGGCTGACTTGACCGCCAGGAGTGAAGCCAGGTGACCGCGCGCACGGCCGGCCGCAGCCGTTTGTCGGTCAGGTACTTCGACGACCGCATCCTGCTGACGGATACCCACGCCTGGGCCTACTACCGCGTGCCCACGGTGTCCTACGAGTTCACGACGCCGGTGGAGCGGGAGACGCTCGCCGCCAGCCTGACGGTCGCGCTCGCCGCGATCCGGATGCCCGACGCCGAGGTGCACTTGCGCGTCGCACACCGCTCGTACCCGGCCGCGGACTGGGCGACCAAGCTCGACGCGACCTCCGATGGCGGTCCGGGCTGGCTGGACTATCTGGAGGAGATGTACCGGCACGTCTGGGCCAAGGACTTCTGGACCAAGGAGGTCTACCTCGGCGTCCGGCTCGGCCAGCGCGGCGTGCGTGCCCAGCTATCGGGCGGCGTGCTCGCGCAGCTGGCCAGCTCGTACCGGGCGGGGGAGCAGCTGCTCGGGCTCAGCGATGAGGCGGTGTCCGCGGCGGAGATCACGCGCTGGACCGAGCACGCGGAGCGCCTCGGCCGCGCGCTCGGTGCGAGCGCGCTCGCGGCCTCTCATGCCAGCTCCGACGAGATCGCCTGGCTGTTCCGGCATGTGCTCGCGGGCACCGCGTTCGAGCCGCAGCCATCTGCGGTGCGGCGGCGCACCTGGGGAGCCGGCGAGATCGAGTCGCTGCTCGAGGGCCAGGTCCACAACGGCCGTACGATCCTCAGGCTCGAGCACCCGGCCGGAGAGTCATGGGCAGCGTTCTTGTCGTTCGCCCGGTTCCCCGACGTCATGTACTTCCCCGAAGGTGAGCCGTGGCTGCACTACGCCGACTCGCTCCCCTTTCCGGTCGAGGCGAGCCTGCGCATGAGGCTGATAGCTCCGGCCAGAGCGAGCAAGGACGTCAGCCGCAGGCTCGCCCACGCCAGGGACATGGACGCGCACATCAGGGAGGCCGGCGCGGAACTTCCGATCGCTCTCGCCGAGCAGATCGAGGCGGCCCGACTGCTTGAGCACGGCATTACCAAGGAGCGACTGCCGTTCGTCTATGGCTGGCACCGCCTCATGGTCACCGCGCCGACCAGGGACATGTGCGTGCGGCGGGCCGAGGCCGTGATCGAGCACTACCGGGACGCCGGCATCGACGTCATGAACTCAACCGGCGATCAGTTCTCGCTGCTGTGCGAGTCGCTGCCGGGAGACCGGGTCAGGCTGACCTCCTACCTGCAGCGCCAGCCGCTGTACACGGTCGCAGGCGGGATGCCCAACGCCACCGTCGACCTCGGCGACAAGGTGACGCCCGACACCGGCTGGATCGGCCCGTACATCGGCGAGACCCAGGGCCGGGCGCGGTCGGTCGTCCACTTCGATCCGCTGGTCGCGGCGGCGAGAAACCGGCCGACCGCGGTCGCGATCACCGGTGAGCCGGGCGGCGGCAAGACCACGCTCGCGCTGCTGCTGATCCTGCAGCTTGCACTGCGCGGCGTGACCGTGGCTGTGATCGATCCCAAGGGCGACGCGCAGTCCCTGGCCGGGTGGCTGTCTGAGCGCGGCCGGCAAGCCAGGGTCGTGCCGCTCGGCAGCGCCGCGCCTGGCCTGCTCGACCCGTTCTCGTTCGGCGATGAGCTGGCCGAGCGGCGCACGATGGCGACCGAGACGCTCCGGCTGCTCCTGCCTCGCATGAGCGAGGAGCGGGAGAGCGCGATGATCCAGGCCGTCGCCGCGGTCGCGGCCGGCGAGCAGCCAAGCCTCGGCAAGGTCGTGCTGCACCTAGAACAGTCGAAGGACCCGGCGTCGGTCAACCTCGGCGCCGTGCTGCGGTCGATGTCAGAGATGCGGCTGGCGCGGCTGTGCTTTGCGCCGTCGGGCG
Organism: Streptosporangiaceae bacterium; assembly: GCA_030040155.1. Classification (GTDB taxonomy): domain Bacteria; phylum Actinomycetota; class Actinomycetes; order Streptosporangiales; family Streptosporangiaceae; genus JAJYUU01. Next base: position 9,750 of record JASHUG010000144.1, read on the forward strand.
GTCAGCGGATTGACGCGGCCGGATGGACGACGGTGTTCACGCTGGCGGGCCTGACCCTGCCGGATATAGCGGTCAGGCGCGACGACTATTCCTACGAGCAGCGGCTGTCGGTGGCGCTGCTGTACCTGGTCTCGCAGTTCGCCCGCAGGCTCCTGAATGGCATGGACCGCCGGCTGCCCAAGGCGATCTTCCTGGACGAGGCGTGGGCGATCACCTCAACACCGCAGGGCGCCAAGCTGATCCCTGAGGTCTCCCGGATGGGCCGGTCCCGCAATACCGCGCTGATCATGGTGTCGCAGAACGCGGGTGACCTGCTGAACGAGCAAGTGACCAACTGCATTTCGAGCGTCTTCGCGTTCCGGTCATCTGAGCGCACGGAGGTCGCCAACGTGCTGGCGCTGCTCGGGCTGGAGCAGTCAGAAGAGCACAAGGCCGCGCTCCGCGGGCTCGGGAACGGAGAATGCATCTTCCGCGATCTTGATGGCCGGGCGGGGCGGATCGCCGTGGATCTGATCTCTGATGAACTGCGTCAGTGCCTGGACACCAATCCAACCCGTGCCCGCTCGGATGAAGCGCCAGTGGCGGCCGTGCGCGACGAGCCGGCCCAGCCGGGGGCTGGCTGACCCCGCGAGTTACGCAGCCACGACACCCCCCTTCAGGAGCCCCCCGGATGCGCAGATCCCGCCTTCCGCGAAAGGCCGCCGTCGCAGCGGTCTTGCTCGCGACGCTGCTGGCTGGGCTGGGAGCTGGCCAGCAGGCCGGACCGGGCGGCGGGCAGCCGGCCACCCCCGCAGCGGCGGCCAGGGCGGCGGGAGCGGGCACCGGAGTGACGCTCGACGCGGCGACCCGGGCGGCCGCCGTAGCGACGTCGGGCGGCTTGTGCTCAGTCCCCGGCATCGGCGACATCGGCGGGCTGCTCGGCTTCTGCTCACTCGGCAGCTCGGGGCTTATCGGCGATCTCAACAACATCTGCGAGCCATCGCTGCCCGACCCCGAGCCGGCCAACGCCGGGATCAACGCGATGGTCGCCCCGCCGGAAACCGGGCGGCAGCCGAACACCCTCTACAGTCAGTACGGGGTTGCCGGCGACTACTGGGCGGCCACCAACCTCCAGTGCTCGGACATGACCTCGCTCATCGGCAACGACGTCGCGGGCATGGTCTTCGACGCGGCGAAGTCGATCGACCGGGTCACGATCACCGTGTACCAGGCGGCAGCGGGGGAGGGGATCCTCGGCTGGCTGCAGAAGGTGACGGACAAGCTCATCTCGAGCCTCGGCAACGCGATCTACTTCCCGTACCTGGCCCTCGTGGTCGTGCTCGGCGCGATCTGGCTGGCCTGGCAGGGGCTGATCCGCAAACGAGGTACCAGGACCATCGAGGGCACGATCTGGATGGTGGTCGCGTGCGCCGCGGCCATCCTGCTCATCGGCAAGCCGGCCGACGTCACCGGTCTGGGCAAGGGCGTCTCCGACGGCATGTCACAGGCACTCAACGCGGCCTTCGCGAAGCTGCCAAGTCCCGGCCGGACAAGCTGCGTTCCGCTCCAAAAGGGCGATCCCCAGGCCCAGCCGTCGACGTACAACTACACCTCGGGCGGCACCGTTGTCGCACAGAATGCGGACGAGTTGTGGACCGTCCTGGTGTGCGAGCCGTGGCTGGACGGGGAATTCGGCACCTCGGATTATGCGGCACCCGGCGGCAGGGCCACCGTCGTGAACACCTACGGCCGGGCACTGCTCTGGTCGCAGGCGATCGCGGTCAATGAGAAGCCCACGCAGGCGCTGATCTCGGCGAAACAGGCCACCTACGCGGGCATCGCCAGCAGCATTCAGAGCAACGACCCGGCGGTCTACCCGCTGTTCCAGGGCAAGGAGTGGACCACGAGGCTGGAGATCGGGTTCGCCGCCCTGTTCGCCGCCGTCGTAGCCGGCGTGCTGGTGCTGCTGATCTCGGTGACGCTCATCCTGCTCAAGCTCGGGTTCTTGTTATTGCTGATCGCCGGGCCGTTCTTCCTGCTGATCGGCACCCATCCCGGCTTCGGCCGGATTGTCGCGATCCGCTGGCTCGAGATGCTCGTCGGAGTCCTGCTCAAGCAGGCGGCGGTCGCCGTCGTGCTGAGCGTGCTGCTGTACTGCTATGCGCTCATCATGGGCGCCAGTGACGCCGTGCTGCCATGGGCGCTGAAGATACTGATGATTGCCCTGGTGACCGTGGCGGCGTTCATCTACCGCAAGCCGTTCCAGCACCTGTTCGCGGCCGTCGGCTACGGCGTCATCGGGTCGCAGGAGCAAGCCGCGGCCGACCTGCAGCGTGCGGGCGCCACGGCCAGGTCCAGGACGGTCAGCGCGGCGACCCTGGCCGTGCCGCCGTTTGCGGCCTACCGGGTCGCCCGCTGGGCCCGGCGCAATCCCGCGCAGGCAGCCAGCCTCGCTATGGCTGCGAGCGGTACTGCCGCCGCCGCGACCGCCGCCGCGGCGAGCACGGACGGCACCCAGCAGGCTGACGCGGCGGCCGCCATGGGCGACGCGCCGTCGGCAGC
>JASHUG010000145.1 GCA_030040155.1 Streptosporangiaceae bacterium
CAGGGACGGTTGACTCTCGGGTAACCCGAGACTGCATGCTGACTGGGTGAGCAATGATGACCTGCTGAGTATCGGCGTCTTCGCCCTTGTCAGCGGCCTGTCCATCAACGCGCTCCGCCACTATGACGAACTCGGCCTGCTCAAGCCCGCGTTCGTTGACCCCAGCACCGGATATCGCCGCTACCGCGCAGGGCAGATTAACCAGGCCAGGACGATCTGCGCGCTGCGCCGCGTCGATATGCCGATCGATGCCGTCCGGCAGGCCGTCGACGATCCAGACAGCGAGGCGGTACGCGTCCTGCTTCGTCGCCACCGGGAGCGGCTGGTGGACCGCACTCACGTCCTGACCCAGATGGTCCGCGTCGTGGATCACTACATCGAACACGGAGTGGCTATGCCCGAGCTGAAGACCCCGCGTATCGTCCAGGTGACGATCAACGTCGCCGATCTGGACAGAGCGATCACGTTCTACCAGGCCGCATTCGACGCGACTTTCAATGAAGAGGTCTCGTCATTCGTATTCGGCGTGTGGCCCAGCGATGATTTCTTCATGCTGAGCGTCGCACACGAGGCCAACCGGCACGGTGAGCACCGCGGGCCGGAAGGCCAATCTCGGTTCGGCCTCGTCGTCAACGACGTGGACGCTGCTCACCGGCGCGCGCTCGATGCGGGGGCGACCGAGGTCTACCCGCCAGTGGACAAGCCATGGAAGCCGCGATCCTCGTGCGTGGCCGACCCCAGCGGCAACCGCATCGACCTCTACCAAGGCTGACCTGCATCGGCGCGGGAGGCTGGCTGTCCACCGCACTCGATACGCTTGGCGCGGGACCTGAGCTCCCCTCGTACCCCCGGACATCGGAGAGCCATGCGCGAGGATGCCCAGCACCGCGCCACCGAGTTCCTCAAAGAGCTCTACGCCGCCGGTGACATCGACGCGGGCCGGTTCGACACCAGCGTCAACCGGATACTTGGCGCCGGGAGCGAAGCCGAACTCGCGGAGGTGGTTCGGTCGCTGCCACCTCCGATGGCCCTCACCGCGCCCGACCGCCGACTGGCCGAGCCGCTGGAGATCCACTCCGGCACGGGGAAGCTGCGCCTGACCGGTCGATGGCAAGTCGCGAGGCAGACACACGTCAGCGCCGACCTGGGCAGCGTCACGATCGACCTCACCGAAGCGGAGTTCGACGACAACGTCATCGACCTGCACGTCTACACGGGCTGGGGAAGCATTACGGTCATCGTTCCACGCGGCGTCGCGGTTCAGATCATGCGCCACAGGGGCGGCATTGACTCGCAGCTCGAGCCGCCGGTGCCCGGCCTCCCGCTCATCCGGCTCGACATGACCACCAATGTCGGCAGGATCCGCCTGCGCCATCCGGGAACGCTGCCTGATCGCAGACGACGGCTGGCCATTGGCAGACGCTGATACGGCACCCGAATCGCGTTCACGCCATCGTCTGCTCGACCGCACGCGTCGCCGCCGGTGACTACCGGATGTGAGCGGCCACGTACTAGCACGTAGCGGCCGATTCTCTCAGCCCATATCTAGTGATTTTTCTGCAGATTTAAGCTACGTTTTCCTCCACCTAACCATCGGCTGTGACGGGGGATCGGCATGCGTAAGCTCATGCGGCTCGTCGTTGTTCTCGTGGCCGGAGTCGGCCTTGTCGCTGTCGTTCCGGCCGTTAGTGCGCTCGCCGATAGCGGCGGCACCCTGCTGCCGATATCCGGCTTTCAGCAGATGGTGGCCGACACGGCCGATAGCCAGCTGTTCTTCAGCCAGGGCGGATCGGGCGGAATCGTCGTAACCAACCTGTCGGGGAGCATTGTCACCACGATCGTGAACACCACCGACGCGACCGGCATGGCGCTGTCGTCCGATGGCAGCACGCTGTACGCGGCGCTGGACGGCTCCGGCGAGGTAGTCGCGATCAGCACCGCGTCCCTGGAGGTCACCGCGACCTACTCTCTTCCGAGCGGTGACCAGCCGGAGTACGTCGCCGTGCAGAGCGGGCTTGTGTGGATTGGCTACGACAGTAGCGGCGGGACTTCCGGCGCTATTGGCGAAGTGGATCCGTCATCAAGTTCTCCGGCGTTCACAACCGAGACTTCGATGGGAACGTGGCTTTCAGCGCCAGAACTCGCCGCTGACCCGTCCGACGACGGCGTCCTGGTGGCCGGGCAGCCCGATAACAGCGCAGGCCAGGTGGCCACGTTCAACACGGCAGCCAGCCCGGTCACCGTGCTGGCGCCCGCAGCCGCCCCGTCGGACTGCGGGTTCGTCAACTCCATGGCCGTGACGGCCGGCGGCGCGTCCGTGGTGATTGCCTGCTCGGGAGACGCGGCTGAGATCTACAGCACCGCCGATCTAAGCCTTACGGGCTCGTACCTGGCTGACGGCGGTCCGGACGAGACAGGCACGAACGCGGTAGCGATCGACGCCAGCGGCGACGTTGCCGTCGGGACGGCCACAATCAGCGGCACGGGTACCGACCTGTCCGGCCCGGACCTGTACACCTACGCAGCTGGGTCGACCACGGCCGCGAACGCTCTGACCCTCAACTCGACGTATAGCGGCTCAGTTCTTGCAGCGGGCAGCGTGGCCTGGGTGGGCTCGGCTGTCTACGGTGTTGTCACTTACAACACGGGCGTGGGAACTGACCCGTACCAGTATTACCTCCAGGTCATCGACCAGCCCCTGGTGACCCAGACCAGCCTCACGCTCACGGCACCGTCATCGGTGTACATAGGCAAGAGCGTTGCCGTCAGCGGCACGCTGAGCCTCAGCACGGGCGCGCCTCCGGCCGGCACCCCGGTGACCATCACCAGGACCGAGCAAGGCAGCACGGCTTCGAGTACCTTCACGGTCACGACCAGTGCCAGCGGCACGTTCTCCCTCACCGACGTCCCGCCTGGTCCCGGGACGTTTACCTATACAGCCAGCTACGCAGGCGCTCAGGGCATCGCCCCGGCAACCGCGGCGCGAACGGTGACAGTAATGAAGCTCGTACCGTCGCTGACCCTGAGCACCGGCCACACGACCTTCTCCTACAAGCCCACCGTCCGGGTGACCGCGCACCTAGGCGCGACCTACTCGGTCCGGACCGTCGCGATTTACGCCCATGACCTCTCCGGGACCAAGACCGTCTTGATCCGCCGGGCGAAGGTCAACAGCAAGGGAGACCTCACCGTCAGCTACGCGGCCCCGCACAACACGACCTTCACCGTCGTGTTCCCCGGTGACGCGCGCTACGCCGAACGGTCGGTGTCGCGGACCATCTACGTCCGTGCGGCCGTGTCCCAGCATGTGACCGGCGAGTACGGCACCGAGCACCGGAGCGGGCATCTGTACTACCTGTTCGGCAGAAACAAGACGCTGGACTCCAAGCTGACCGTCGCGCCGAATCAACGTGGCCAGTGCGTCAAGTTCGAGCTGGAGATCTACTACGACGGTGCCTGGTCGGGGGCCACCACGGGCTGCGCGAAGCTGTCTACGTCGAGCACCATCTTGCTGAAGCTCAGTCTCCGCGGCGGTGCCGTCGGCCTGCCGTACCGGCTTCGGGGCGAGTTCGTGCCTGCCAGCTCTGACCACGCTAATCTGGCCGCGGACACCACTTGGGCCTACTTCCTCATTGAGTAATGACCTCCCGAGCGCTTATTCCCTCGACCAGAGACCCTCGAGATCCGCCGGACGTAATTCCTGGCTACGGCAGCATCGCCCCGAAGGTTCGCCGAGCTTCTCCGTTTGACCTGACCGCCGAGGAATGGGCCGCGACACGCGAACTCCTGCTCCGCGTGCGAGCCGAGCTGCACCGGCGGGCCGCTCCCGACGGCTACACGCTCGGCTGGAACGACCAGGGCGGACTTCATCCCCATCTGCATGTCATCCCCCGCTTCGATGACGAGCCGATGGCCGATCAGGGCGTCCGGTCGGGGATCAAAGATCCCGCCAACCGGCGACCCGATCCGTGGCGGCCGGGCACGGGGCGGCACATGGCGACGTCACCAGACCAGCCCTGACGGTCCGGACCCAACCCCCGAGCACGAATTCCGTGGCTGGGGACATCGAACACCACCATCCGCCCGCCGCTGCGCCCTGCGCACGGGGGCAATGCGCCGAAGGACCCGCTGCACGGCGACTGGGGCGGAGCCGACGGAACGATCGCGCCGAATTCTTCGTGCTTGGTTGCGAACGGGGAGGAGACGCGCGTGGCAGGGTACCGACGATCAGGCGGGGTCACGGCCCTGGTCGCACTGACCGCCTTCGGGCTCGCGGCATGTGGTGGACCGAGCCTTGCGCCGCTCGTCAACTCGGGGAACAGCAGTGGTGCGGGCAACCGCGCGGTGGTCGCTGCGAACAGCCAAGGGGTCGGTATCGCCATCGATCCGGACTACTTCAACCGCGGCGCGTGCGTGGCGTTCCCGCCCACGGCCGGTAACCGGCACCTGACGGTGTTCCTTGACGCGGGGCACGGCGGTCTGGATCCTGGCGCAGTTGGCACCACCGAGTCCGGACGTGTCATCTACGAGGCTGATCAGACCCTGCCCGTGGTGCTGGACACGATGACGATCCTGCGTCGCGATGGCTTTCGGGTCGTGGTGTCAAGGACCGGGCCGACGACGGTCCTGCGCCTTCGGCCCGGCGACGTGTCGGGGCGGCTCCTGACGGCCCAGGGCGTGCACGACGACGTGGCCGCGAGGGACGTCTGCGCCAACATGGCGCACGCGAACGTGCTTGTCGGCGTCTACTTCAACGCAGGCGCTAGCGCCGCCAACGCCGGCTGCATCACCGCTTATGACATTGCCCGCCCCTTCGCTGCCGAGAACCGCCGGCTGGCTGACCTGATTCAGTCGGACGTCCTCGGCGCGATGAATGCGCAGGGCTGGCAGATCCCGGACATCGGCGCGCAGACCGATCAGGGTCTCGGGTCATCGCTGACGGCTGCTGACCAGGCCTACGATCACCTGCTGCTGATCGGCCCGGCGAAGCGAGGCTACTTCAGTACGCCAAGCATGATGCCGGGTGCGCTGGTGGAGCCGCTGTTCATCACCGACCCCTTCGAGGGCTCGATCGCCGCGAGCAGTCATGGCCAGCACGTGATCGCGGCCGGGCTGGCGCTTGCCATCCGGCAATACTTTGCCTCGAAATAATGTTCGGGCCACGCGAGTGTCGTGGTCTGCCCGCAGGCCTGCACAGCCCGGCCGGCAGAAGATCGAGATTAGACTGACGCGGTGACCGAGTCGTTCCCCTTGGCGGTCCGAGGTCGTTGGCGGCCGGGCACCAGGGGCCCGTTCCGTGTCGGGCGCCGCACGCTCCTGGAGTCGTTGTACCTGCTCACTGGCCCTGTTATCGCCGGGACAGGCCTGCTGTTCGTGTTCGGCGGACTGTGCGCGGGGACGGTCGGCTGGCTGTTGCCTGGCGGATCGCAGGTGGCTGTAGCCCTGCTGGCGCCAGCGCGGTGGTTCGCCGACCTGGAACGTTGGCGGATCGACAAGGTGCGTGCGCTCGCCGCCGGGGCGGACGGCTCGAGCCGGCAGCCCAGGCCGAGGGGCACAGCCGCCGCGTCCGACCCTGGGCTGTGGCTCGACGTGGCGTACTCGGTCGTCGTGTTCCCTGTCGTCCTGGTTACCGCGCTGCTCACAGGCGTGTGGTGGTTCGTCGGCGTCGGCGCAGCGACCTCCGCCCTGCGCGGCCAGTTCACGTCGGCCGGGTCGATGCGGCCCGAGATCTTCTACCTAGGCACTGCCCAGACCCACATCGCATTGAGCCTGGGGCTGACGTCCCCAGGCGAGCGGCTCGCGTTCGGAACCGTAGCCGGCCTGCTGATGCTGGTCACGCTGCCGCTGGTCACGTCGGCGTGCGTCACCGCTCAGACGAGTCTCGGGCGTGCACTGTTGTCTGACGCCTCGGCGTTGCACCGCAGGATCAGCGGACTTGAGCAGGAGCGGGACACGGCCCGAGCACAGGCCGCCGCGGCGGTGACGGCGGAGGCGGCCGCCTTGCGCCGGCTTGAGCGCGACATCCACGACGGACCGCAGCAGCGGCTGGTGCGCCTTGCGATGGAACTAGGTCGGGCCCAGGCCCATCTCGACAGCAGGCCGGAGGCCGCCCGAGGGGCTCTCGCCGACGCGATCATCCAGACTCAGGAGGCGCTGGATGAGCTAAGGACCCTGTCACGTGGCATCGCCCCGCCCATCCTCGTCGATCGCGGCCTGCGCGAAGCATTCGCCGACGTGGCTGCCCGCTCTACCGTTCCCGTTGAGCTCGACGATGTTCCCCTGACCCACCGGCCAGACCCGGCCGTCGAGACGGCTGCCTACTTCGTGATCGCGGAGGCGCTGACCAACGTGGCCAAGCACAGCCACGCCAGCCGTTGCGTGATCGGACTGCGTCACAGCGAGGACGCATTGCGGGTGTGGGTCACGGACGACGGGGTCGGCGGAGCTGCCGTGGACAAGGGACACGGGCTGCGTGGGCTCGACGACCGGCTGCGCGCGGTCGGCGGCCGACTGCAGGTGACCAGCCCGGAGGGCGGCCCGACGACGATCACCGCGGTACTGCCGTGCCACTGAACCCGCACCAGGCGGCGCCCGAGATGTCGACAGACCGCACGTCCCGCCAACCGTTGCGGATCGTCGTGGCCGACGACGCAGTGCTGCTCCGCGAGGGCCTGCTCCGGTTGCTCGCCGAGGACGGTCACGAGGTAGTGGCCGCAGTCGGCGATGGCCCTGGCCTGGTTGAAGCGGTACTCAAGTACCGTCCGGACGTGTCAGTCGTCGACGTCCGGATGCCGCCGACCCACACGGACGAGGGCCTGCGCGCGGCGATAACGGCCCGCTCGGAGGTACCCGGCGCCCCCGTGCTCGTGCTCAGCCAGTACGTGGAGCTGTCCTACGCCCGCGACCTGCTTGCGGACGGATCCGGTGCGGTCGGCTACCTGCTGAAAGACCGGGTCGCCAACGTCGAGGAGTTCCTGGACGCCGTGGACCGCGTCGCCCGCGGGGCGGTCGTGCTCGATCCGCAGGTCATTGCGCAGTTGCTGGAACGTCAGCGCCGGGACGATGTCCTGGCTGCACTGACCGCGCGTGAACGGCAACTCCTGGCCTTGATGGCCGAGGGCCATTCCAACACCGCCATCGGCCAGCGGCTGGTGCTCTCCGCCAGCGCCGTAGAAAAGCACATCGGCAACGTCTTCGCCAAGCTCGGCTTGCCGCCCGACGAGTCCCAGCACCGCCGGGTGCTCGCCGTCCTCGCCTATCTCAGGGCCTAACCGGGCGGCCGCCCGGCTGCTGGCCTGAGGTGGCGCCCTACCCCGCGGGTGTGGCCTGCCCCACCTGCAAGTGTCCGGCGCACTCCGGTGACCATGCGACGCCGCTGCCGAACGATGGTCAGCATGACAACAGCACGACGATCACAGCCCGCGGGCACGCAAGACCAGGTGATAGTGGCCCGCGGCCTGGTCAAGCATTACCGGTCCACGATCGCTGTGGACAACCTGAGCTTCGATGTCCGCCCTGGCACGGTGACCGGATTCCTTGGGCCCAATGGCGCGGGCAAGTCCACCACGATGCGCATGATCATGGGCCTGGATCGGCCGGACGCGGGACAGGTCAGGATCGGTGGGACGAGATACGCCGACCTGCGCTGGCCGCTCCGGGAGGTGGGGGCACTGCTTGATGCGAAGGCGTTTCACCCCGGCCGCACCGCCCGCGCTCACCTCACCGCGCTCGCGGTAAGCAACGCCATCAGCCGCCGGCGGGTCGAGGAGGTCCTCGCGACCACCGGCATCGACAGTGTCGCGGGCCGCCGCGCAGGGAAGCTCTCGCTCGGCATGTCGCAGCGACTCGGCATCGCGGCCGCTCTCCTCGGCGATCCCGGCGTACTGCTACTCGACGAGCCGGTCAACGGGCTGGATCCAGAGGGCATCCGGTGGATACGCGGCCTGCTGAAGAAGCTAGCGGACGAGGGCCGGACGGTTCTGCTCTCAAGCCACGTGATCAGCGAGATCGCGCACACCGCGGACGCGCTCATCGTGATCGGCCGGGGGCGGCTGCTCGCGCAAACCACGGTCGCCCGGCTGTCCGCCGGCGGCCGATCGCTCGAGGAGGCCTTTTTCCAGCTAACTGCAGGCGTTACCGACTACACGGGGCGCATGTCATGACGACCGCGAAGTTCAGCCACGGCGCCGCCAGCCGCGGCCGCAGCGCCAGCGGCTGCGGCGGCCGCAGCAGCAACGGCGGCTACAGCTTGCGCACCGTAGCCCAGATGGAATGGCACAAGCTCCGCAGCGTGCGCTCTACCTGGTACATCGCGGCCGTATTCGCGGCCGGAATGATCGGCCTGGCCCTGCTTGTACTGGGCCAGCAGAACCACGCGCAGATGTCCGCCGCTGATCGCGCGTCCTTCGACCCGACCAGCAACAGCTTCACGGGACTGCTGCTCGCGCAGTTGCTGGCTGGCATTCTTGGCGTACTCACGGTCACGACCGAGTTCTCATCCGGGATGATCCGAGCGACGTTCGCGGCCGTGCCCAGGCGCCAGCTCGTGCTCGCCGCGAAAGCGGCCGTGCTCGGGACCGCCACGTTGGTGCTGGGAGAGATCCTGGCTTTCTGTGCATTCCTCGCCGGCCAGGGGACACTGAAGGCGCCGGTGCCGCACGCAACGCTCGGCCAGCCCGGTGTGCTGCGTGCCGTTCTGATGGCCGGCGCCTACCCGGGCTTGATCGCGCTGATCGGCCTCGGGCTCGGCGCCATCATCCGGCACACAGCCGGCGCCATCTGCGCGGTCGTGACGCTCCTGTTCTTGCTGCCGCTCCTGATCGCCCCGCTGGGCGCCCCCATCCGGACGGCGGCGGTCAGGTTCCTGCCCGAGCAGATGGCGGCGATGTCGTTGACCGCTCTCAAGCCCGTCTCGCACGCGCTGCCGCCCGCGCTAGCGCTCGGCCTGCTGTGCGCCTATGCTGCGGCGGCGCTCGGGGCCGGGGCCTGGGCGCTTGCCCGTCGTGACGTCTAGTCGCGTGGAGGAGCTTCGGTGTCGGCTGGGACTCAGCCTGGCTGGCCATCGTGACCACCGGCAGGCCTTACGCGGCGACCCGAGACTAAGCCCAGATCGCGTCGAACTGCGCGGCATCCAGCGGCAGCAGCCAGCACGCGGCGACAAGCCCGTCACGCACCTCGTAGAGCCCGACCGTAGACCAGCTGCGCTGCTGCCCGGCGATGGTTGCCGTGCCATCGGTCAGCGCGGCGATCGTGCCGCCCGAACCGACCAGGACATCGCGGCGATCCAGCCGGAACGTCGAATTCGCGATCGCGCGCCTGCGGGTGAAGTAATCAAGCACCGCTTCGAGCCCGCGGTAGGTCCCCGCGATGGCGTTGCTGCCGGGAATCGTCCAGGTGACGTCCGGCGCGAGCACGTCAGCCAGTCCGCTGCCGTCCCCGCCCGTGTAGAAGTGATTCTGGGCATCATGGAGCCGGCCGAGCAGGGCCTGCGCCGAAGCCCTATCCATGACTGGCCCCGGCCGGAATGGCCGGCTTGGTGAACGCGAGGATCATGTGGCGCGGGAACCGGCCGCCTGCAGCCAGCAGAGTTGCCGGCTCGTGCGCGCTGGAGTGCGCCTGCAGGTCGATCAGCCGGTCCAGCCGCAGGCCACAGCCCAGGAAGGCATCGAGGTACTCCTGCAGGGTTCGGTGGTAGTAGTAGGACTTGATCCCGACTTCCCACAGGCCGCGGTAGGGCGACTTCGCACCCGAATCGAAGTAATCGGCGACGTGCCTGCGGATCACCGCCCCGTAGGGGTTGTTGATCGCGAGGACGAGGCGGCCGCCGGGCCGCAGTACCGCCGCGAGAGTAGCGATGAAGCCCAGGTAGTCCCGGACGTCGTTGAGGACGAGGTAGCTGGCGACCGCGTCGAAGCGCGCCGCGTCAGCTGGCTGTGGCTGGCTCAGGTCGGCGACGCGGTAATCGATGTCCGGGTCTCGCGCGAGCGCGTTGGCGATCAGCCGTGGCGACAGGTCCATGCCGGTGACCTGGGCACCGCGGCGTGCGAGCACCCTGGACAGGTACCCGTCACCGCATCCGGCATCAAGCACCGCCCGCCCGGCGACGTCGCCGAGCAGCTCCAGCAGGTCGGGGAGGATGCCGTACGGATCGCCCGGTACCTCTGGCCGCTCCCGCCGCGTGGTAGCCAGGGCGTAAGCCTCGGCGTAGGCGTCGTAATCGCTTGACTCGATGCTGTCGGCCGTCATGGCGCCAGGCTAGCTGGTCGCCTGCTTGTACAGGTCGGCGATGTTGACCAGGAACTGGGATGAGTACGACACGTTCGGCGACACGCCCCCGAGTTGGAAGCCGCCGATTACGCCGATGACCTCGCCTGTCCCGGACTTGGTCACGTGCATGAGGAACGGCCCGCCGCTGGTGCCGCCGGTAAAGCCGTCGCAATCGAATACCAGTTGATGCAGGTACCGGCGGTGCAGCAGGAGGGTGGCGGGCCCGGTGCACTTGACTGGCTCGCTCGTGCTGTCCGGGTAGCCGATCACCTGAACTGTCTGCGGCAGCCGAGTGCTCGTCTCAAGAGTCTCGGCCCCGGTAACCTTCTGGATCTTCTGGCTCCCGTCGCGGACGACGAGGAACGCTACGTCGTCGTTCGGGTCCTTGTCCTGCTTCCACTTGCTGTCCACCAGGGCCGACATCACCAGCCAGCGGCCCTTCGGGAACTTGTTGTCGTGCCAGCCGGGCCCGAAGATCACGTCGCCTTTCGTCCCGAGCGTCTTGCCCCCGATGCAATGCGCGGCCGTGATGACAAGGTCCTCCTGGGGGCTGCTCACGACCGCGGCCGTGCAGAAGTGCTGCAGCTTGCCGCCCTTCTTGATCAGCAACAGCGCGCCCACGGCCGCAGTGCCGTCAAAGGCGCGGGCGACATTGGGTGAGGGGGACGGCGACGGCGTGGGCGTCGGGGTAGCTGTCGGAGTGGCAGTCGGCGTCGGGCTGGAACTGGCTGCGGGAGCCTGGCCGGAGGAGGCGGACGGGGAGCTGCCGGCCGGGCTGGTGCTTGCATTGGCGCTAGTGGGCCTGCCCGCTGCCGACAACGCGAGGGTGACGGCTGCGGTCGTCACAGTGACGACGGCGAACATGCCTATCCGGCGCACCATGCGGTCGGCCGCCCGCGTGGCTCCCTGCATACGGCGCCGCACCTCTCATTCCGCTCGCCGCCTGTCGACCCCTCGTTCCCCGCATGCGTGGCGAGCACTGCCGCTAACCCTCGGGACAGAGCATGCCAGTGGTAAGCGCAGCCGGCTGCCGGAAACACCAGAATTTGGGGAACGAGGGGTGGAATCGGCCGGTGTCCTTAGCCGGCGCGCGCCGCCTGGAGCCGGTCGTTGGCCGCCTGGGCTTGCTCGCCGTCGATCTCGAAGCCGACAAACGTGCAGCCCGCAGCGAGTGCCGCGACACCGGTCGTGCCCGAGCCGCTGAACGGGTCCAGCACGACCACGTCCGCACCGGCCGCGTCGTAGGCGTCAATGCAACGTCGCGGCAACTGCTCGGGAAAGCGGGAGAAGTGCCTCAGCCCGCCAACCCGCTCGTTGCCGAAGTCCCACACCGAGCCGACGGGCGGGCTGGCGCGGAACCGGTGCTGCTCGGTTCGCGCGAATAGATAGATCGCCTCATGCTGGCGGTGCGGCCGCCGGCACCTGCCCTCCGGCATCGGGTTGAGCTTGCGCCAAATAACCTCGCCGCGAAACAGCCAGCCGGCCTCACACATGCCGATGACCAGGCGAAACGGGAGAGCGAGCAGGTTCCCGTAATGCAGCCAGGGCTCCCCATCGTCGATGAAGGCCCGGCGCCGGTAGCGCGGCTTGGTGTACGCGGAGTTGTCGGGGCGAAGGCCGGAACGGCTGGCGCCGAGGGTGCTGTAGGCACGGTCCTCCCGACGCCAGTTGACCGGCGTGTTGTAGGCGTCGCCGAGGTTGA
>JASHUG010000146.1 GCA_030040155.1 Streptosporangiaceae bacterium
GTGTGGTGCCACAGTCAGGGCATTTTCCTGCTGCGCGGCGCGATCGCAGCCGGGCTGGGGCTCCAGCAGGAGCAGGTGACCGTGCAGTACGTCGAGGGCGCGGGCGTCTACGGCCAGAACGGGGCGGATGACGTGGCTATGGACGCTGTGCTGCTGGCGCGGGCGGTGCCTGGCCAGGCGATCCGGGTGCAATGGACCCGCCCGGACGAAATGTGCTGGTCACCACTGGGGTCGGCGATGCTGGCGCGAGTGTCGGCCGGCCTTGACGCCGGCGGCCGGATCGTGACCTGGCAGCAGGACGTGTGGAGCAACGGCTTCATGGGCCGTCCCACGATGGGCGGGGACCCGCGCCTGCTCGCCCTGACCCACGTGGCCGGCGGCCGCCAGATGCCGCCCGCACCCGACCTGCAGCCCGCCAACTGGATGGGCGCTTCGCGCAACTCGGTGCCCGGCTACGACATCCCCGAGATGCAGGTCATCCGCCACCGGCTGCTGGACATGCCCATCAGGACCTCCTCGCTGCGGTCGCTCGGCGCGCACCTGAACGTCTTTGCCATCGAGTCGTTCATGGACGAACTGGCGGCCGCGGCCGGCGCCGACCCGGTGCGGTTCAGGCTTGCCCATCTGTCCGATCCGCGGGCACGGCGGGTGCTTACGGAGGCTGCGGACATGGCCGGGTGGGACGCCAGGAGCCACCGCGACGGCACCGGATACGGGACCGGGGTAGCCCGCTACAGCGGCAACGCGGGATACTGCGCCGCCGTGGCGGAGGTGGAGGCAGACTCGGATACGAGGGTGCGCAGGCTGTGGCTCGCGGTCGACGTCGGGCGCGTGATCAACCCGGACGGAGTGATCAACCAGGTCGAGGGCGGAGCCGTGCAGAGCGCGAGCTGGACACTACGCGAGCAGGTCAGGTTCGACCGTGACAAGATCACGTCCGCGGGCTGGGACAGCTACCCGATCCTCCGGTTCACCGAGACCCCGGAGGTGATAGTGCGCATTCTCGGCGACACTGGCGAGGAAGAGGTCGGCGCCGGCGAGATCGCCCAGGGACCGGTCGCCGGCGCCATCGGCAACGCGCTCGCCGACGCGGTCGGGGTGCGCGTCCGCGATCTGCCGCTGACTCGCGAGCGCGTCGCCCAGGCAATCAAGAACAGCTAAGTGAGGCATCATGAGGATCGACGTCCACGCGCACTACTGGACCGAGGAATATATCGATCTGCTGGTGGACCTCGGTAAGGCCGACGCACGACAGGCGCTGGGCTTGGGTGCCGGCGGCGGTGCCGAGCTGGATGCCCGGCTACGGCTCATGGATCGGGCGGGCGTCGAGATGCAGATCTTGTCTGCCTGTCCCCAGTCGCCATACGGCGAGGACACGCGGAAGGCGGTCAAGGCAGCCAGGTTCGTCAACGACCAGTACGCCGAGCTGGCCGGGCGCGATCCACGCCGCTTTCTGGCATTCGCCGCGCTGCCGCTGCCGCACCTTGACGAGTCGGCCGGCGAAATGCACCGCGCTCTTGACGATCTGGATATGGCCGGGGTCGCGATGAACACCACGATCCTGGGCCGCGCGTTGGTCGAACCCGACTACGAGCCCATCTTCGCTGAGCTGGACAGCCGCAGCGCGGTGCTGTACCTGCATCCAGCCGGCAACAACGCCTGCTCACCGCTGATCGGCAACTATCACCTGACCTGGATGGTCGGCGCGCCGGTCGAGGACTCAATCTCGATCATGCATCTGATCACGCACGGCATCCCGGCTCGTTACCCGAACATCAAGATCATCAACTCGCACCTCGGCGGAGCGCTGCCGATGCTGCTGCAACGAGCCGACGACCAGTACGGCTGGGAGGCACCCGACACGCCCGAGGCGCCCAGCGTGGCGGCGCGCAAGATGTGGTACGACACCGTCGGCCACGGGCACGTGCCAGCCCTGCGGTGCGCGATCGACTCGTTCGGCGCGGACCGGCTCCTGCTCGGAACCGACTTCCCCTATGAAAACGGAGACACGTTCCTGCGCGCGGTCGACTACATCAACGATCCCCGGATTGACCGCGCGGCTGCCCAGGCCATCCTCGACCAGAACGTCAGCACCCTGCTGCCGTGACGCGGGCCACGGTGCGGTCGGGATGACTCACCGGCACCGGCGCAAGACGTCGGTCACCCCCGCGGCTGCGATGGCGGCGCAGGCCACGGCTTCGTCACCGTCAGCCCGCCGCCCCAATACGGCCCCGGTAGCAGGGTGCCAGGCGCGACCGAAGTGATGATGAGCCATCACCGTGGCTGGCTGTTACCTGGATCGGGTGCTTGGCGCGCTGGCGAGACCTGGCGGAGCTCCAGCAGGTCAAGGCCGAGCGCCTCGATCTCGGCGAGCACGCCGTAAAGCGCCGACTGGTCCAGCAGGCCGGTCAGCACGGTATGCGCGCCGAGCCGTCGCGACGCCAGCGCCGGGAACGCAGACAGGACCGTGGCGCCGAGGTGGCCGTTGATCCGGATCACGTACCGGGCAGGTGCCGGGTCCATGACGCCATGCTTGAGCACCGGCAGGTGAAGCCGCATCACCGATAAGCGGTGACGTCACCGCCAACCGCGGCCGGCAAGGCGCGGCAGAATGCTGCCATGCCCCAGGCCAATGACGCCGCCGCCGCCCTGCTGGATGAGTACGCCGACCTTTACGTCATGACCGGTGGCGACCCGTTCAGGGCCCGCGTATACGGCAAGGCCGCGCGCGCGATCTCCGCCTACCCGCGGGACATCTCCGAGCTCACGCCCGCCGAGCTGCTGAAGATCACGGGAGTCGGAAAGTCCATCGCAGGCAAGATCGCCGAGATCACTGCCACGGGCAGTTTCGCCGAGCTCGACGACCTGCGCGCGGACATCCCGGACGGGGTCAGGCAGCTGACCCAGATCCCCGCGCTCGGACCGCGGCGGGCCCTGCAGCTGTACCAGGAGCTGCAGATCAGCTCACCCGAGCAGCTGCGCGACGCGATAGCGGCCGGCCAGCTCAACGACCTCAAGGGATTCGGCAGCAAAAGCGCGGAGAAGCTGCTGAGAGGCATCGACCTGCTGGAAAGCGCCGGGCAGAGGGTGCTGCTCAACGTTGCCGCGGAGACGGCCGCGAGGGTTATCGAGGTCGTCGAGCGGGTTCCCGGCTGCCAGCGGATCGCGGCCGCGGGATCACTGCGCCGGGCCAGCGAGAGCATCGGCGATGTGGACGTGCTCGCCGCGGCAGAAGACTCTGGTCCCCTCATGACCGCGCTGACGTCGATGCCCGAGTCCGCCGAGATCATCGGCTCCGGCCCGACGAAGACCTCGATCCGTACCAGCGCCGGGCTGCAGGTGGACCTGCGGGTGGTGGGCCTGGATGTCTGGGGCGCGGCACTGCAGTACTTCACCGGCTCGCAGGCCCACAACGTTCGGGTCCGCGAGATTGCAGTCCGCAGGAAGCTCAAGCTGTCCGAGTACGGGCTGTTCGACGTCGAGAGCGGGCACTTGATCTGCTCCGAGACCGAGGAGGAAGTCTACGCGCGCCTCGACATGCAGTGGATCCCGCCCACGCTGCGGGAAGACACCGGCGAGGTTGAAGCCGCGCTGCGCCACGAGCTTCCGCCGGTGGTGACTGACGCGGATGTCCGGGGCGACCTGCACTCGCACACCAACCTCACCGACGGCCAGGCATCGCTGGAGGAAATGGTCGCCGCTGCGCGCGAGCGGTACGAGTACTACGCCATCACCGATCACGCACCGAACCTCGTGATGCAGCGGATGACCGACGAGAAGATGCTGACCCAGCGGGAACAGGTCCGCAGGCTCGGCGAGCGACTCGCCTCCGACGGAGGCCGCCCGCTCGTGCTGCTCCACGGCACCGAGCTCAATATCGGACCGGACGGCAGCGTCGACTGGCCGCCTGAATTCCTGGCCGGCTTCGACATCTGCGTGGCGTCGGTGCACTCGCACTTCGACCAGCCCCGTTCCGAAATGACGCGACGGTTCGTCAGGGCCTGCGAGAACCCGCACGTCAACATCATCGGCCATCCGCTCACGCGCAAGATCGGGCGCAGACCGCCGGTCGATGTGGACCTGGCCGAGCTGTACCGGGCCTGCGCCGAGACCGGGACGGCGCTCGAGGTCAACGCGCACCCGGCGCGGCTGGACCTGCCGTCCGCGCACATCAGGGCGGCCCGCGACGCCGGGGTAAAGTTCGCGATCGACACCGACGCGCACTCGCTGCGCGACCTCACTTACCTGCAGTACGGGGTCGCCACGGCCCAGCGCGGCTGGCTTACCCCGGAGGACGTCATCACGACCTGGCCGCTCGCTCGGCTGGGACAGTTCCTGCGCAAAGCTTGAGCCCGCGTATTGGCTGCCCTAGGCTGACTGCGAATTAGGGCGGGTAAGGTGACAATTCCCCGGTTCGTGGTGTTGGCAGCGGTCGTCTGCATTGCGGCCGTGCTGCCGATGACCGGTACGGCTGCCGCCGGTTCTGCCGGACGCGTCACCGTGTCTGCCGACGCTGGCTATCAGGTGACCGGAAGCCATCTCAGTGTCGCCGGGACGTGGGTTAAGCTGCCCGAGCCCTGGCAGTTCTCGAGGGAGATAGGCACCATTGGCGCCTCGGTGCAGCTGTGGACCGCTAAACGGGTTATCGACCTGACCGTCACGGCCTGCACGGACGCGACCTGCCGCCCGGGCGGCAAGCCAGCCAGGCGCTTCTACCACACGGTGCTGTCGGTTTACAACCGTGCAACGCACGCGCTGATCTGCTCGAGCGCTGCCGCGGGAAGCCTGCAGTGCGCTGGCACAGACGGCGCTTTCGCCCGGCAGCGCCTCGCACCAGGACATGTCATCAGCCTGTCCCTGGTGTACACGGTCCCGTGGCTGTGGGTGTTCGCGCAGGCGGGCAACCAGGACGACAACTACCGGATCGTGAGCAGCGCGCCGAGCAAGCCCACCGTGGACTTCACCGCGGCCCGCATCTGTGTCGAACTGGCCGCCAGTCCCTGGTCGGTGCCTCTCCTGCGGGCTCCGCGGTCGGCCGTGAAGCTCATGTCCTTCGATCGTCCCCGGCCGCCGCCTTACGCCGCCGAGATCGCGAACCTGAACGGCAACGCGGGCGGTATAGCGGCTGCGTGGTGGAGGGAT
This sequence comes from Streptosporangiaceae bacterium, assembly GCA_030040155.1. GTDB lineage: Bacteria > Actinomycetota > Actinomycetes > Streptosporangiales > Streptosporangiaceae > JAJYUU01. The sequence continues at coordinate 5,143 of JASHUG010000146.1, forward strand.
CACGTGATGAGCACGTCGCCTCGAACGCCATACGCCACGGCCGGCAGACTGTGGGACCAGGGTTACGGCCTGACGGTCTATCTCGAACGCTGACCGCGCAGCACTCCGGGGCGCCGCAAGGTCAGGGACTGGAAATCATGTCCGTCTTCCCTCGGCATGACATGGAAGTCGACGATCTCGAAGAACTCCCCGGCGAACCGCTGAATCTGCGCGTCGGTGCGCCAGGAGAAGAAGCGGGGCGGGACGTGGTCGTCATCGGGCAATTGCCCCTCCCAGCCCTCCCCGCCGTACACGCCGAGGAAGAACAGGCCACCGGGCCGCAGCACAGCCCGGATCGCGGCCAGCACCGCGCGCAACTCTGCGTTCGGCACGTGCAACAGGCAGTTCATCGCGTGCACGGCATCGAAGGACTCGGGCGCCAGCGACGGCGACGCGAAGTCCATCACCACGGCGGGCAGGCCCTTGGCGCCGCAGATCGCCACCATCGCGGGCGACAGGTCGGTGGCCACGACATTTAGCCCGTGCTCCGCGAAGAACACGCTATCCTGGCCGGTCCCGGACCCTATCTCGAGCAGGTCACGGCAGCCCTGCTGCTCCAGTCGGCGCAGGAACACGGCCCGCTCGTCAAGCTTCCATGGTGCCTTGACCTTCCGGGCGCGGAGCCGGGCTCCCTCCTCGCCATAGGACGCCAGCAGGCTGGCGCGGATCGAGCTGTAGTCGCCGCGAGCCATTGCCCTCGCCTCCCCCGTTGCACGGTCGGCCAGCGCCGATTCTGCTTGACAACCACCGCATTCTGCCCTACAGCCACCGAAAACACCATGACCGCCCGGCTCCGCGAACGGAGCCGGGCGGCCCGGATGCAGGTCAGCCTGAGGCGTCTACTTCTTTGCCGGCTTCAGCTCACCCCTGTTGCCATACCAGCTGTCGCCGCTGACGACGGCGCCGGTGGACGGATTGAGGATGAGCGGCGTGAAATGCGGCCTGACGTGGAAGTCAAGCACACCGCCGGGGGCGTCGATGCTGCCGGAGACAGCGTCAAAGGAATCGGGGATGCGCTCGTGGTCGAGCCAGTTGTCCTCGATGAACCTGATGATCGACGCGGTGTCGGTCAGGTTGTTGCTGACGTAGTTCTCCCGCGTCCAGGGCGAGATCACGATGAACGGCAGCCGGTCGCCGAAACCGCAACGGTCCTCCGCCGAGCCGACGGTAGTCGGAACCGACGAGCAGACCTTGGTGTCGCCGACGGTCGAGTCGTCGGACCCGTTGATGACCGGCGGGATGACGTGGTCGTACCAGCCGTCGGAGTCGTCGTAGGTGATGATGATCGCGGTCGACGGCCAGTACTTGGACTCCTCGACCTGGTTGATCGTGTCGACCACGAACTGCTGCTCAAGCTCCGGGGTCGAGTCTGCCGGGTGGGCGTTCTCGTACTCGGGTGGCTTCAGGAACGACACGGCCGGCAAAGTGGCGCCGTCAGTCCCCTCGACCGCGTCGGAGAAGTCCGAGATGTCGTACAGGTGGTTCGCCTGGTCGGTGTAGCCGATCTCGGACAGCGATGTCGGCGGCAGGTGCGCCGGGTTTGACGTCGACGCGTAGTACTGGAACGGGTCGTGGTGCGGCACGTAGTCGTTCTCTTCGGTGATGTCCTGCCCGTCAGAGACGAGCTCGTGCTGCGAGCCGCAGACCGCACCGCCGCTGTTGGTCGAGGTCGGCGCGAAGCCGCCCTGGAACCAGCCCCACGTGACGTGCTTCTGGTTGAGCAGGTCGCCGATGTTCTCGCCGGACAGCACGCCCTCCGGGCTCGTGCCCGTGTGGTTGCTGTCCGAGCACTGGTCGTAGAACGGGTCGATGTCGCCGTAGATCGTTCCGGTGGTGCTGCTGCCGCCGGTCCCGACCGCGGAGACGTCGCCCGAAGCAGTCGTCACGACGCCCGGCGTGCTGGTGTCGTTTGCGTCGACCGCATTCCCGCCGCTGGTGTTACCGGAGATCAGGTTGATGGCACCCGGTGACGACGGCCCGAAGTCGGTGTCGAAGTTGTTGTCGCTCATCGCGTAGTTCTGCGCATAGTTCCACAGTGCGGTGACCGTGTTGCCGTCGTAGTAGTCCATGACGATGCCGGGCGGGCAGTACTCGGGGCCACAGCCGTTGGACGGGGTCGACGCCTCGGTGTTCTGGACGAACGCGTCCTGCTTGTTGTTGTCGTCGGCCAGCTGCTCGGGGACGTCGTCGTGGTCGTTGCTCTCGGTCAGGCCCTCCGACGGGGTCAGTCGCTGCGGGTTGTACTCGTTAGGGTTGTCGGTCAGCAGCGGCCCAATCGGCCCGGATGGCGTGATCTCGCTGTAGAGGCCGTTCACCCTCGGCGTGCCCGGCTTGGCCACGAACGGGGTGCCGTCCGTATTGGCCGCGTACGGGTAGGTGCCGAAGTAGTGGTCGAAAGACTCGTTCTCATCGAAGATCACCACGAGGTGCCTGATCGGCGTCGCCGTCCTGGTGTGGTCGTAAAGGGTCTTCGAAACGGTCGCCGGGATGTGGTAGCCAGGGAACTCCGCCGCGAGCCTGGACGCGAGCGTTTGGCTGGCGTTAGCGGCGCCGATCGCGGTGGCGCCGAACGCAAGACCTGCGCCCAAGACCACGGCCGCGCCGGCCGTGACGAAGGTCCGGGGCCGTTTGATCTGGCCCCAGGTAACTGGGCCTACGCCCATGTCCCACCCTCCTGAGTTCTGCCGAACGAATGTGGAGCGACAGGATTCGGAATGGCCGAAACGCCGCTGTGACCGAAACGCCGCCGCGGGGCGCGCGTTACGCGCACCCCCGCGCATCAACCTTTCATTGGAGAGGTTTACTTGTAAGACGCGAAATATGACGGCAGGGCAAACGACAGATCAACGGCGGACGAACCAACTGAGCCCGCGCCCGCGCGAAGCGCTCGGGAAGCCCCAACACCAGCGAGACCGCTCATGCGAACAGCGCCCGGCCGAAATAGTCGTTGGTGTCGACGACGCCGGGAAGAGCCAGGAAGTACCCGCCGCCGAACGGGCTGATGTAGTCGACAAGCGGCTCGCCGATCAGCCGCGTCTGCACCTGCACGAACTGGCGCTGGATGTCCTGCTGGAAGCAGGTGAAGATCAGGCCCACGTCGAGGTCGCCAACCTGGTCGAGCCCGCGGTCATAGTTCCAGGCTCGCCGCAAGATCCGCTGGTTCGCGGTCTGCGGCGTTCGCGGGTTCGCCAGCCGCATGTGCGCGGTCAGCGGGATCACATCGCCCTCGGGGTCGGCCGCGTAGTCCGGCGTGGCGTAGATGCCGTCGGCGTCGAGCGGGTAACCAGAGTCGCGGTACCGGCCGAACATCGTCTGCTGCTCATAGACGTCGACCCGGTCCCAGAACTCGACGAACATCCTGATCAGGCGGACCACGAGATAGCTACCGCCGGCGGTCCACGAGGGCTCGCCTGCGGCACCTGGCTGGACCCAGACCAGGTCGTTCATCTGCGACGCGCTCGTCACGGACGGGTTCGAGATGCCGTCCATGAACCCGAGCTGGTTGCGGGGCACGGTGCCGGGCGGCCGGGCCGGGCTGGCGAACCCGTGGATCCGCCAGTTCGCCTGCATGCCGCCGCGCGTGTTCTTCGCGATGTCGCGCAGCGCGTGCAGCACGACATCCTCGTTCCCGGACGTGAGCTGCAGGATCAGGTCGCCACCGCACTGAGCGGGATCAAGGTTGTCGTTGGGGAACGACGTCATCGGCGTCAGGTGCGCCGGCAGCTGCGAAGCCAGCCCGTACCGGTCATCAAACAAGCTCGACCCTACGCCGAACGTGACGGTAAGGCCGTCGGGGACCACAGTTGGCCCCAGGGTGCCAGAGTCAGACGACGGCCCGCTGATGCCGGCCGAGGGCGGTATGCCGCCCGCGGTCAGGAACCGGGCGCGCTCGGTGACCGTCTGGAACAGCTCGACCAGTTCGGCCCGGCTCTGCGCCGTAGCGTTGAAAGAGATGACCGCGGTCGCGGCCTTGGGTGTCGGCAGGATTCCGGCCTGATGCTGGCCATGGAACGGCACGGCCGGTAGCCGTCCTTCCAGCTCGGCCAGGTTCGCCGCGGCCGCCGGGTCGGCAGTGCTGCCCGAGCCCCGGTAGGCGTATCCGCCCGCCGCGCCGGCGACTCCGCCGACGACCACGCCTCCGGCGACGCCACCCGCGACGCCGCCTGCCATGCCGCGCAGAAACGAGCGCCGGCGCAGGCCCGGCGAGTCACCCGGCTTGTCCGGCTCGGCACCGTTAGCGCCCTCAACAGGCTCAGCAGACTCAGAACTCATGCGCCATATTCCTCGGCTCGGCGATTGACGCGATAGGCGCGAGTTCCTGCAGCACCTGGCCGCACGCCGCGTCTATGTCCTCACGGGTGAGCGTCGGCAGGGCGGAAACGGCAATCCACCATCCGTCCGGTAGACGCTCTTTTTCGATAAGAGACTGCAGGAGATCCAGCCCTGTGTAGATCTCCGGCAGCTGCGGGTAGCGCGGGGCTAGCAGCGGGTGCAATAGCGACAGCAGGTAGCGGGTGCCCTGGATGTTGGCGAGCGTGGTGGCGAGGGTGGTGCCGCTGCCGTAGTCGTCGTGCCCGGTGAGCTGGAACTCCAGCGCGTTTTCCAGGATCTCGTGCGTGCGCAGGCCGATGTCGACCAGCGGGATCTGCTGGCCTGGCCACCAGGCGAGGAGCTGATGCACGTTGGTGTTGAGGGTGTCAGCGACCGAGGTAAGCACGCGCACTGACTGTCCGTGCCAGAGGCCGTATTCCAGCCGGTAGAAGCCGGTCCACTGCGGGCTGTTGACGCCAACCGCATCCGCCCGGCCGTCGATCTCCGTGTCGTAGTTGCCGAACGCGTCGTACGCCGCTCCCAGCGTCTCGTACTGCAGGTGGGCGGTCAGCCAGTCGCGCTTGGCCGCGGTCAGGTCGCCGCCGCGCACCGCAGCGGCCAGCGTGGTGGTTTCCCCGGCGAGCACGTGCAGGCCGGCCTCGGTGTAGTTCGCGTACTCCTTGGCCAGCGGGTACAGGTCGTTGTACGTGATGGGGAGTATGGCCGGCTGGCCGGCCTGGTGCCCGCTCACGGTGACCGTGGGCCCGACGACGGGATCGAAGTCCTCCACCTCGCAGAGGAAGGCGTACTTACCCGACCCGACGTTGAGCGACATGGGCGCGGTCGTGTCAGGCCCGATGTTTTGCAGTTCGTCATACACAGCGCCGTTAGCCGGATCGGTCAGATCAACCTCAGCGCCATAGTCCGCCTTGTTCGTGACCTCGAACGTGTGCCAGCCTGGCCTCGCCACGTGCCACGCACCACCGCACGAGCCGTCGTTGAACGCGATCGCGGTCGACGAGGAGGAACTCGCCGCGGGAGAACTGCCGCAGGCTGTAACGGCCGTCACAAGCGCCGCACTGGCGGCAGCGGCGAGCAGGCGTCCGGTGCGCATGGCCATCCTGGGGGGTCCTGAGGCAGAACAAAGCGGCCACGAGCCAGCATAAGCGCGCGGAAGTCGAGGGCTTAGTCCTTGGCGATCTCTGGATTGAACGTTCACCCGGCTATAACTCAATGGCTACCGGGCGGCCCGCCCTCGATTACCGGGCCGCCGCCTGACGGCCGGCCCTGGACGAGCTTCTACCCGCCCGGCGATCGGCGGAACGCGGGCGCATTCACCGCCCACTGCGGATCCTCGCCGTGGGCAAAGCGCTGCAGGTTGGCGGCGAACACCTCGCTCGTCCGGCGGAACATCAGGCCGGTATGCCAGCCGATGTGCGGCGTGGCGAGGACACGGGGATGGCGCACGAGCGCGCTGTCGGGATCAACCGGCTCGTGCGCGAAGACGTCGAGCCCGGCCCCGCCGACCCGGCCGGCGTCGAGCGCCGCCAGCAGGGCCGGCTCGTCGATCAGTCCGCCCCTGGCGACGTTGACAAACAGCGCTCCCGGCTTCATCGCGGCGAACTCGGGTGCCGAGAAGAGCCCCGCGTTCCCATCGTGCAGCATCGCGCAGCACACCACGGCGTCGGCCTGGCCGAGCAGTTCGTGCAGCCGGTCAGGCCCGGCAACGGCGGCTACCTCGGCCGGCGCCGGCTTGTCCGGGTGCTCCCGCACGGCCAGCAGCCGCGGCCCGAACGGGGCCAGGCGCCTGGCGACCCCGGCGCCGATCGCGCCCAAGCCCACGATCACGACGGTCGCATCCACCAGCGACTGGCCAGCCGGGCGGTCGGCCCACGACGCGGCCGCCAGCGCGGCCCGAGACGCGTCGAGCCGGCGGGCCAGCGCGAGCAGCTGCAGCACGGCCAGTTCGGCTACGCTGTCGGCGTTGCCGCCGATATCGCCGGGCACGCGGGCGACCCACACGCCGAGTTCGGTGGCGGTCGCGACGTCGACGCGATCCAGCCCGACTCCGAACTGGTGAACCAGCCCGAACCGGCCCGCCGACAGCACATCGGCTCCGATCTTGGCGCCGAGCGGGCAGACGGCGTTGACCCCGTCCAGGTGCTCGGTCAGCCGGTCCGGCCGGCAGGTGACGATCTCCCATCCAGGCAGCAGCGAGCCGAGGCGGTCTGCTGGCACGCTGTCGCCGAGCCGCTCCCTGGCGAACAGCAGCTTCACGCGAGGGCCGCGACCAGCTCGTCGATCGGCTTGCGGCGGCCGGTGTAGAACGGGATCTCTAC
>JASHUG010000147.1 GCA_030040155.1 Streptosporangiaceae bacterium
GCGCCACAAGGACAAACCATCGGATTTCGTAGTCGCCAGGCCCGGCTGGGGAAGACTTTCGCGGTCGCCAGGCCCGGCTGGGGAAGATTGGTGCCGGCCGGCCGGCACTAACTCGCCCCAGCCACGGCCTTCGACGCCAAGTTGTAGACGAGATCGTCTACTCGCACGAGGTGGGACAACGCCCAGGCGCTCAGGGACATCGCCGCGCTGCTTGATGAATAGGCACCGGGGCTCAATAACTCGGTCGGCGCATGGGGCCGCGTCGCCCTATGATGTACGTCAGTTAGGACCACCAAGATCGCTCAAGGAGGGCAGATGCGCCAGGCGTTCACGTCTATCGAGATGGCCTTTGGGACCTATTCACGGGATGTGGCGCGTGTCGCAGAAAACGCTCAACTTGGGGATCCTGGCTCATGTAGACGCGGGTAAGACCACTCTTACCGAGCGGCTGCTGTACGACTCAGGCGTCATTGACCAGCTCGGCGCCGTCGACGCTGGAACCACGCAGACCGATTCCCTGCCGCTGGAACGACAGCGCGGGATCACGATCAAGTCCGCGGTGACCTCCTTTCCGATCGGCGACGTCACCGTCAACCTGATCGACACGCCCGGCCACCCGGACTTCATCGCTGAGGTGGACCGGGTGCTCAGCGTTCTCGACGGAGTTGTGCTTGTCATCTCGGCCGTCGAGGGCGTCCAGGCGCAGACCCGGATACTGATGCGCTCACTTGAGCGCCTCCAGATACCGGCCCTGCTGTTCGTCAACAAGATCGACCGGCGGGGCGCGAACCCTGACGGCGTGCTGCTGGACATCGGCAGGCGCCTCAGGATCACCGCTTTCCCCGTGGCTGGCGTGACGGATGCGGGAACGAAGGGTGTCACCGTGGCGGCGTCCGGCGCAGGCGACGCCGACTTCATGGCCGGCCTGACCGAGCTACTGGCCGACCACAACGACGGAATGCTGGCCACGTACGTGCAAAGCGAGGCCGGGATCTCCTACGACCAGCTCCGCGCGGAACTCTCGGTACAGACGAGGTGCGGGCAGCTGTATCCGGTCTTCTTCGGCTCAGCCATTACCGGCGCAGGGATCCCGGAGTTGATGGCCGGCATCGCGGAGTTGCTTCCGGCCTCGGACGGTCACCCTGACGGACCCCCGTCCGGCACCATCTTCAAGATCGAACGCGGCCGCAACGCCGAGAAGATCGCCTACGTCCGGATGTTCTCCGGAACCGTCCACGTGCGTGACCGGCTCCGGTTCGGACCTGGCCTTGATGACAAGGTGACCGGGGTTGCCGTCTTCGAGCGAGGGCCCGCGGTAGCGCGGCAGGCCGTCAGCGCAGGCCAAATCGGCAAGCTCTGGGGACTCGCCGATGCTCGGATCGGGGATCGAGTCGGGGAGATGGCAAACGACGTTGGCCTTCAGTTCCCGCCGCCCACCTTGGAGAGCGCCGTCGTCGCGTGCGATCCCAGGGAATCCAATCGGCTGAGAGTGGCCCTCGGTCAGCTCGCGGAGCAGGATCCGCTGATCAACCTGCGGCAGGACGACGAGCGCCAGGAAATCTACGTGTCGCTGTACGGCGCGGTCCAGCAAGAGGTAATCCAGTCCACGCTCGCTGACGACTTCCACGTGGCCGCGGCGTTCCGCGAGACGACGATGATCTGCATTGAACGACCGCTCGGCAGCGCGAGCGCTCTTGAGATCCTGCAGTCCGACAGCCACCCCTATTCGGCCACGGTCGGGCTGCGCCTGGACCCTGGCCCAGTCGACTCTGGCGTCAAGTTCCAGCTCGACTTCGATCCGCGCCTCGTTCCCCTGTATATCTACAAGACAACCGGCCACTTCATTGAAGCGATGACGCAGTATGTCCTGCGCGCATTTGAACGTGGCCTGTCGGGGTGGCAGGTCACCGACTGCGTCGTCACGATGGACGAATGCAATTACTACATCGGAGACGGGCCGACAAAGCGGATACTGCCCACTCCGCGAACAACGGCAGCTGACTTCCGCAAGCTGACACCAATGGTCCTCGGGGATGCTTTGCGGCGGGCCGGCACCGTCGTCTGCCAGCCGATGACACGCGTTCGCCTGGAGCTGCCTTCGGCGCGGATGGGCGATGTCCTATCTGCCCTCGCCCGGCTCGGCGCGGCCACGGAGATGCCGCTGCTCGATGGCGAGCTTGCCGTGGTCACCGCGATGCTGCCGTCGGCACAGGTCCGCAGCATCCAGGAGCAGCTGCCCGGGCTGACCGGCGGTGAGGGCGTGCTCGACGCGACGTTCGGTGGCTACGAGCCAATACATGGCGGCCTGCCAATCCCCGAGCGACGCTGATCTGGGATCGGTTGCGGCCGGGCTGTGGCTCGGCGCCTTGTCCCGGCGCCGGTACGCCGGTTGCGGCCGGTAGAGTCCGGTGTTGACTACGTCACAGGGGTATCGGATGACCTTGCCGACCGTGGCGCTGGCCCAGGCATACGACCCGGCCTCATGGCGCACGTTCTTCACGCTGGCCGGCACCGCCGCGGCCACCCTCACGGGGTTGTTCTTCCTCGCCTTCTCGCTCCGCCTGCAGGAACTGCAGCAGAGCGTCCTGCTCCGGGCAAGGGCGCGCTACCTCCTGACCTGGCTGGTCATGATCGCGATTGGCTCCGCGATCGTTCTCATACCTGGCCAGTCTCGTGCCGTGCTCGCGGCCGAGATCCTCGTCCTGTCAGCGGGCTGTGTCGCCTATACCAGCTGGTCCCTGATCAGGACGACGCGGCTGGAGCTACCTCAGTTCTCGCCGGACCTGATCGCCCGGTGGTCGGGCATGGCGGCAACATGGCTGCTCAGCATTGGGTCAGGAGTCAGCCTGCTCGTCGGGCACGGTGGCGGGCTGTACTACCTGGCGTTCGCGGTCCTGCTCGGCATCGCCTTGGAGGTCGCAGCCGCCTGGAGTCTGGTCGTGTCGGCCGGGCTCACGACCGTCATGCCGCGTACCGCACCGGCGGCTGAAACGCCGCCAGGCGGGCCGTCCGCCGCCGGGGACGGCCCGCCTGGGCGTTGATCGGGTGCCAGGTCAGCTGATTGGCCTGGTCGTCCAGTTGGCCGGATCGGTGCCTAGCAGGTGCAGGCGACTGAAGAGGGCGTTAACGCTCAACTTTGGGTGGGCGCCGTTCTGGCGTACGAACACGACCAGCCCGTCGGCATCGGGTGCACACACCTGCCGCGTCGGCGGGAGCGGGGTCGGGGCAGTTCCTGTCAACACCTGGTAGCCGTTGATGATCTCGTGGCGCGGGTGCCCCCCAGGGAAGGCGATCGAGGCGGTGCAGTAGGTGTTGGTCGACTTCTCTTCTGAGATCGGCATGACGGTCAGGACGGGCGTATTGTCGGGCGGGCCGGCGTTCGGTGACATGGCTATGCGGCCGGCCGTGACCTGAAGGTAATTCGCCAGCAGTTGGTCGTGCTGCACGGTGAAGAATGTCGTAGCAACCTGCCAGCCCTTGGGCACGCGGTTCAACACCGCCGGAAACACGAGTGAACCAACGGGCGTGCCGACCGTGGCATGCCTCGCCACATTTACCAGGGTGGAGGAGCTGATGCAGCGCGCGTGCTCCTTTTTTGGCAGCTGGATTACCTCCGCGCCTCGGGGCAACCGAGATGCCGAGCAGGAAGAGAAATACTGCAGCACGGCCCAGCCACGGCTGGAGTCAAGCCAGATGAGGAATTTACCCGCGTTGCTATCGGCCCAGTAGGCCGGACGACCGCCGATATCGGGCGCACGGCCGACAACAAACTCCGGATACCCCCCAGTGGGCGAGTTATCGCTGCAATTCAGCTCGGTCGTCTCCGAGCTGGCCGACACTCGCTGCAGCTCGCACAGGCCCGGCTGATGGACGAACAAGGTCGAGATCGACGGGCCCTCGGCATCTATCCAGTCCATGGTGCGGCTGGTCGCGCCGTCACTGACGGTTGTTCCTGCTGGCAGCCAGCCGAATGACGCGTAGAGCCGCATCGGGTCAAATCCAGGGCCTTGCGCGGCGAGGTGGGCGACTGCCGGGACAGGCACGTTGAGCGGGGC